>JASLAE010000195.1 GCA_030147305.1 Cesiribacter sp. | reverse complement strand
CGGGACACACGCGGTCAGATTACCGACCATCGGTTATGTTATAAAGTTGATGCATACAGCACATCACCGCTGCGCAGGGCCTGGGTGTACATAGATGCTGCCAATGGTAAGGAAGTTTATATCATCAACAGACTTCATGTGAATAATGCCACCGGTACAGCACATACCCGCTACAGTGGAGAACAACAGATAAGTACCAAGCAGGAGGGTGAACAGTACCTGCTGCGTGACTATACACGGGGCAATGGCATTATGACGTTGAATGCAAACAGAAATTATGATTTTAGCACCATTACTGAGTTTCAGGATGCCGATAATATTTGGAACACTACCACTAATTACGACAACGCTGCCTATGACACCCATTGGGGTGCCATAAAAACCGTAGATTACTTTAGAGAAACCTTTGGCCGCAATAGCTTTGATAACAACGGCGCAACGGTAAATCTGTACGTACATTTTGGTAACATGTACGATAATGCCTTCTGGGATGGAGAAAATCTGGCCTTTGGTGATGGCAGCAACACCACAGGTGGCTTTACTCCCCTAACCGCAATAGATGTCGTGGCCCATGAATTTACCCATGCTGTTACCTCCCATAGTGCAAACCTTACGTATGCCTATGAATCCGGTGCCCTGAATGAATCTTTCAGTGATATTTTTGGTGCCGTTGTTGAACATTATGCAAAACCTGATGTAGCAAATTATCTGGTAGGAGAAGAAATTAAGGTAGGAGGAGGCGCTTTACGCAGCATGATCAGGCCTAACGACTATTACCATCCGGATACGTACGGCGGTGATCATTATTATACCGGATCCGGAGATAATGGCGGCGTACACTATAACAGCGGCGTTCAGAACCACTGGTTCTATTTACTGGCCCAAGGTGGCAGTGGTACAAATGACCATGGCAATACATTTGCGGTTTCGGGCATTGGCATAACAAAGGCAGCCGCCATCTCTTACCGCAATCTCACGACTTATTTAACGCCAAATGCTACTTTCGAAGATGCAGCATTTTATGCCATACTGGCTGCTGAAGACTTATACGGTGTTTGTTCTCCCGAGGCCCAGGCCACTGCCCAGGCCTGGTATGCTGTAGGCGTCATTGAAATGCCAACATTTGTTACTACAGCAGATTTTAATGCATCACAAACCTACAGCTGCTCTACCCAGACATCCATAACCTTCAACAACCTTAGCCAATGGTCAGGGGAATATCTGTGGAATTTTGGAGATGGCACTACCAGCACAGAGACAAATCCGGTACACCAGTACAGCGCCGCTGGTACCTACACTGTAACTTTAACAGCCTATCCCAGTAATGAATGCGGCACTTCAGCCGACACCATGACAAAAGCTGGCTACATCACAATAGAAGAAGGTGCACAACCTATTGCTGCAACTTGTACGCCTGCATTAACAACAACATGCTGTTCTGTTGGTATTTCCAGAGTAGTTTTCAGCAATCTGGATCTATCTGCTTCTAACTGGGAAAGGGGATACAGCGACTACACCTGTGAGCCTGCCGCACAACTTATCCAGGGCGATCGTGTTAGTTACCAGTTCTCGACCCGTTATTCGGGAGGTGAAAAACTGCGCGCCTATGTTGACTGGAACAACAATGGAAATTTTGAAGAGTCTGAACTCTTTTATACCAGTGGCTATAGATTACTTATGTCGCATACGGGTATGCTTTATGTCCCTACCACGGCTACCCTAAATCAGCCTTTGCGCATGCGCATACGCTCCTCTGCCCTGGATAGTGCCCCTATGGCAAATTGCGATGCTATACAATATGGAGAAGTACATGATTATACCGTTATGGTACAGGCAAACACCCACGCACCTGTAGCGGATTTTACTACTGTTGGTATTAATTCACCTGGCACCGATGTTACTTTTCAGGATAATTCTCAGTTCGTGCCTCACAGCTGGAACTGGACCTTTGAGGGTGGCTCTATTACCACTTCACAAGAGCAAAACCCGGTGGTGAGATTTAGCCAGGCAGGCTCATATCGCATAACCCTTACAGTAAGCAACGCCTTTGGCAACAGCACGATCACTAAGAATATCTCTGTTAATAATGAGCTGATCCTGTGCCAGGATACACAAAGCGTAGGTTCATCGGGTGTGTTGTATGATTCCGGCGGTGCTACCGGCTCATACAGCAACGGCGAAAGTTGTAACTTTACTTATAGGGGTTGCAGCGGAGCTCTGAATATTAATGTAAACCTCCTGGGAATGGAGCGGTATTTCGATCGGCTTTATATATATGATGGTGAAACTAGCGCTGGAGACCTCTTATTTTACTCCGAATCTTCCAGTAATGGAAATTATACAGTTACTGCTCCTTCGGGTTCATTTTATGTGTACTTCAGTACTGATGGTTCTGTTACTGGTGCTGGCTTTGAAATAAGCTGGACGCACACCAACAGTGGTACAGAGCTGCCTGAAGCTTCTTTTATTATAGAAGAGGAAAACCCGCCGCTCAATACGCCGGTTTACTTCTCTAACACCAGCAGTAATAGCAGCTACAATGTATGGTCCTTTGGTGACGGTACTACCAGTACAGCAAGCAATCCAGCACATGCTTATTTACAGCCGGGTACCTACCATGTGGTCCTGGAAACCATCAATTGCAATGGCAGCTCAACCGAAACCAAAACACTTACGGTTCAGCAGGCGCCCGAGGCTGTAATGGACAACACCATAAGGACGGTTCGCCTCAGGCAAAATGAATCTTATAACCTGCCCATAAACATTGGTAATACGGGAGAAGGCGAGCTTGCCTGGAGATACGCAAACGAGGTTTATCCTAATTTCATTACGATCTGGCGATTAGATGCACAGTATAACTACAGCATCAGCAATATTCTCACCAATGGTAATAACAATCTGATGGAATATTATGGAGAGCAGTATGGAGCCCTGAAAGATCTGCTTGCCATCTCTAATGTGTTAATCATTCCTTACTATTGGGGAAGTATGCAGGCGCTTAGGGCAGTAAAAGATGATATTCAGGATTTTATTGAAAACGGTGGTACGCTCATCATGACAGGCCAGCCAGGGGATGCTCTTAATGAATTAGGGTACTTTGAATCTACTAATTACAGCACCTCCAGTTATGGAGTGCTTAACAAACTAAGTACAAGCCATCCGATTTTAGCCAACACAAGCAGCCAGATCTATTCTGAATATTATACTTACTCACATACATTCAGCAATGTGGATGAAATTCAGGAGGTCTTAACTTACCAGGGACAAACTACTTTGGCGGTAAAGCCTGTTGCAAGCGGCCATGTTATTTACATGGGTTTCGATTTCTACTATTCAAATTACAACATGAACTATATATTAACCAATGCTGCTTCTGTTTACAGTTATCCAAGTGTTTCCTGGATACATATGCAGGAGGAAAGAGGTCGTATTGCTTCTAATTCAACGAGCAGGGTTACGGCAACAATTAACACTTCTGGCATAGCAACTGGTGAATATTATGGAGGAGCGAGGCTGCGCACCAACGATACAACTAATTATCTGCTCAATAGCCGCATTAACCTTATTGTCACAGACCAAAACTCCGAAAACTTTAGCTGGACTCGCTTAAACAGTTGTAGTGGTCAGATTAACTTTAACAATGAGTCTACCTTGTCTAACACCCGCACCTTCGACTGGGATTTTGGCGATGGCAACACCAGCACCGAAACTTTTCCCGAACACACCTACAGCATGCCGGGTACCTATAGTGTTAAGCTTACCGTGCGGGATAATACCGGAACGCGCATAGTTACCAAAAGCTTAAATGCCGATTTCCTGGCAGCTCAGCTGGATGTAGCAGACTCAGCACACATACGCTTTCCATTACAATTTAAGGCAGAAATAGGTGGCACGCCAACCAGCATGCTATGGGAGTTTGGTGATGGCTACAGCGCTACCGTAGCAAATCCCGAGCATACGTATGATGCTATCGGCACTTATACCATGCGCCTCACCTTGCGGAACAGCAGCGGTTGTGAGGTTATTTATGAAAAACCCATTGTTGTAGGCTATTTTCCGGCCCTAGCCCTTGAGGAAATACCTATGCATGATTTATCGGTATATCCAAACCCAACAAAGGGAAGGCTGATGCTAAAAGTACCCATGGGAGCCTGGGAAGCAACTGTATCTGATCAGCAAGGTAAAAAGCTGCTCACCCAAGAGGTTCAGAGCCACGGAAGCGAAAATATGCTGGATGTTTCTTCACTACCAAAAGGCTTGTACATCCTGAGTATCAAAAACAACAAACAACAGGCTCACCGAAAAATCATTATCCACTAAACAAAGAAAAGGCTGCTCCCAAAAGAGCAGCCTTTTTTTATCAATGCCTGTCTTCTGCGTAATCGCCCAGATCAATAAATAACTACTGCACCAGATTGAGACCAGGGTTCATTGAAAGACAGCAATTACAATCCCTGTACTTCTTTTCTCCAAAGCTCCAGCAAAAGACTGCTTACAGGGCCTACTTTGCCATTGCCAATAAGGTGGTGGTCTATTTTAACCACAGGCATCACTTGTTTGGTGGTAGCGGTAATAAAAACTTCGTCAGCCTGCCATACTTCTTCCATGCTAATATTGCGCTCTACTGCAGTAATACCATGCTTTTGTGCCAATGCCAATACATAAGAGCGCGTAATGCCTGCTAATACCTGGCCGGTAGGTGGCGTGAGAACCACTCCCTCTTTCACCATAAAAAAATTACTGCGGCTGCATTCCAGCACCTGGTGCTGCCAGAAGTACAATACTTCTACTGCTCCGGCAGCCAGCACCCGGGGCTGGTTGCGGATCGCATTCAGGTAGTTGGTATGCTTTACCTTGGGCCAGTCGCGCAGGTATTCGTCCGTAACCAGCACTGTACCTTCGGAATAGGCCTTTTCCGGTGCAGAGGTATAGGGCTCTACACGAATGATTAGGTTGGGCTCTGCAGGTGTAAAAACATCTGGTGAGTAACCACCGCTCAGCAGAAGCCGCACCCCGCTTTCTGCAAAACCATTTTTTTCCAGCAGTATGTGTATAATTTCGCTTAGCGCCAGATCTGGCAGATGCAGCGTAAGCCGCAGGGCCTCGGCAGAATAACGAAAGCGCTGCAAATAATTTTCCAGCAAAAGTGGTTTTCCTTGCTGCGTACGCAGATAATCAAAAACAGCATAGCCCCTGAAAAGACCCAGATCCTGCAGCTGCAGCACTGGGGTTACCGAAGAAACAATGCGATCGTTGAAAAAAAAGTATTGTGCGGCAGTTGATTTCAAAAGAGGCAGCTGTTAAAAAGAGACTGTCAACAGCAGTGAAGATAAACGGTTCCTGTGAATAAATGGAAATATACCTGGGTGAAAACTGCTAAGCAGGTCATGGACGGTTCCCACCACCCATGTTGCAGCTGTTAAAGCCTGGCGATCGCGGCCATCAATTCCTGCTTTCACGCTGCCGCATGGGCATTGCATCAATGGTGCTAAAAAGCCGCTGGGTAGTAAGCAAGTCGCGGCTGCGTAATTTTTCAGTTCCGTCCTTTCCAATCAACAGGGTTGCCGTTTCCTTTTCAGGCATCATGTAGTGCTGCCGCAGGTTTTGGGCGTCGATGCTGCCCAGAACAGTTTCATCGGGCAGGATAACCCTGTCTTCATAGATATAAAAAAGCAGCAGATCCCGCTCCTGTAGTTCCTTCTGCTTTGCCAGCAGCTCTTCTACCTGAAGGGTAAACGCCTGGTCTTCCCCTTTAGGGCTGAAGATCAGGAGCAGCCGGTTTTGCCACTGGTAACTGCTCAGCAAAGGATGCACGGAAATTTCCATACGGGCCGGAATACCAGAAAAAAGATTAAAAAACAAAAATACTAGCAAGAGCAGGCCGCGTATCATTAGCGCTTAGAACCAAAACAGGAAGTACAAAAACAGCCCAATCCACAGAAAATCCATGAAGTGCCAGTAAGTAGAGAGCATCTCCAGCTTCATTTTCTGGTAAGGGTTGGTTACGGCAATCAGCGTTTTTACCGGATCTGAAGAAATGCTGCTGATGCGGATAAACTGATGCGTGATAAAAAACATGGCGCCAACCAGGTGAAGAATGTGCAGCCCCGAGATGATATACAAATAGGCACCGCTGCTGATGCCGCTAAGCCCATGACCCGCCTGCTCCAGCTGATGCCAGCCCCAGTACTGGCTAATGGTAAAAGCAAAGCCCAGCACTACCGTAATGCCCAGCAGGTTGCGAAGCTTTTTCATCTTCTCCTGCTCAAAGGCCCGCATAAAGCGTGATACAAAGTAAGAGCTAAACATCAGGATTAAAGTACTGAAAACAAATGCTTTTGGGATGGAGAGTTGTACTTCGGTATCTTGCAGAACAGGATGGCCGTTGGTAGCTGTAAATGCTATAAGCATAAACAAAAAGATGAGCGAACTCCCGAAAATGGCTAAATAGAGCAGCATCTTGTGCGGATGCAAGCGCTCTATTTTCTCCAGGGTGGCTTGCGCGCCTGTATCAGTTATTTTTCTATTGTGGAAAGGCTGCATATAAAAACTATTAAAAAATGAACGGCGCTAAGCTCCAAATCAATATACTAACACCTAAGTTAACGTTTAACCAACGATAGCTTTCGCCTGTAATACTTTTTACTGAACTAAAAGACCTTTGGTTGCGCCACCCCCGTACTATTTTAGGCTTATTATCAGTACGATAGAAAATCATAAGGAAGGCTACCATTTTTCAAACTAAATTTGCAGCCGCTTATTCATAATAAGAGAAAACCTGTATTCGCTTGACAGTAGAAGAATTAAAAACGCTTTATAGTGCAGACAGCCTGGTACAAACCTTGTCCAGCTACCTGCAAACCGGTAAAAACACCTGCATACAAATAAAAGGATTGCGTGGCAGCCTGGATGCTTTGCTGGCTGCTGTTTTTTACCAGCAGCACCAGCGGCCCTGCCTGTTTGTGATGCACGATCGTGACGAAGCGCAGTATTTCCTCAATGACCTGCAGTTCCTGATACCGCGGCAGGAACCGCTCTTATTCCCTTCTTCCTGGAAGCGGCCCTATAGCTTCGACGAAACTGAAAATGCAAATGTGCTGCTGCGGGCCGAAGTACTGAACCGCCTGAACCAGAAAGTGAATAAAGGGGAGCTGGTGATCACCTATCCCGAGGCACTTACCGAAAAAGTAATCAACCGTCGTTCACTTAAAGAAAATACCTTTAGTGTACGCAAGGGCGAGCGGCTGGATGTGCCTTTTATGGTGGAGCTGCTGCAGACTTACGATTTTGAACCAACTGATTTTGTGTACGAGGCAGGCCAGTATGCCGTACGCGGTGGCATTGTGGATGTGTATAGCTTTGCCAACGAATTGCCCTACCGCATAGAGCTTTTTGGCGATGAAGTGGAAAGTATCCGTACCTTCGATCCGGTTAGCCAGCTGAGCACCGAAAACATCGAGAGTATTTCCATTATTCCCAACGTACAAACCAAGCTTATTAAAGAAGAACGGCAGAGCTTGCTTGAGTTTATTCCAGACAATACTATTCTCTTTTTCAAGGATTATCAGCAAACGCTGGATGTGCTGCAAAGCTATTTTGATAAAGCCACCCAAAACTTTGCCGATGTTATTAAAGCTACCGGCAATACCAAAGTGGTCATGGAGCCGGCGCAGCTTTTTGAAACCCCCGCAAGCTACAAAAGCCAGCTGCCACACTTTACGCGGGTAGAATGGGGAAACCGTTTTTACCTGGAGCCGGAATACGAGCATGCCTGGGAAGCGGAGCCACAGCCCAGCTTTAATAAGAATTTTGAGCTTATTGCCGAGCGACTGGAGAGAAACAGCGAAGAAGACCTGACCAACATTCTGGTAGCTGAGCAGCAAAAGCAGCTGGAACGGCTCACCACCATCTTCGAAGAAACCAACCCCTACCTGAAATTTCAGACCCTGAACATTGCATTTCGGCAGGGCTTTGTTGACCGGGTGCTGCGGGTGGCCTGCTATACCGACCACCAGCTCTTTGATCGTTTTCACCAGTTCCGCAACAAAAACAAGTACAGCAAGAGCAAGGCCCTTACCCTAAAAGAACTGCGCAGCCTGCAGCCCGGCGATTTTGTAACGCACGTAGACTATGGCATTGGCAAATTTGCCGGCCTTGAGAAGGTAGAAAATGGTGGCAAGGAGCAGGAGGCCGTGCGGCTTATTTATCGCGATGATGACCTGCTTTATGTAAGTATCCACTCCCTGCACAAGATCAGCAAATACACCGGTAAAGAGGGCACACCGCCACAAATCAGCAAGCTGGGCTCTCAGGATTGGGACAACAAGAAAAAGCGGGCCAAGAAAAAGGTACAGGATATTGCCAAAGACCTTATAGAACTGTATGCCAAGCGCAAAAGTGCACCAGGCTTTGCTTACAGTCCCGATGGTTTTCTGCAGGCCGAGCTGGAAAGCTCATTTATTTACGAAGATACGCCAGACCAGGCCAAAGCCACCACCGATGTAAAGGAAGACATGGAGCAGCCCCACCCCATGGACCGGCTGGTGTGTGGCGATGTGGGCTTTGGCAAAACCGAAGTGGCCATCCGCGCTGCTTTCAAAGCAGTAACCGACGGTAAGCAGGCCGCCGTGCTGGTGCCCACTACCATTCTGGCTATGCAGCACTACCGTACTTTTAGCGAACGCCTGAGCAACCTGCCGGTAAAGGTAGAGTACATCAACCGCTTTAAAAGCAGTAAAGACATTAAGCAAACACTGCAAAACATTAAAGAAGGTAAGACTGATATTCTCATTGGCACGCACCGTATTGTGAACAAAGATGTGGTCTTTAAAGATCTGGGCCTGCTGGTCATTGACGAAGAGCAGAAGTTTGGTGTAAAGACCAAAGAGCGTCTTAAAGAGATGCGCGTGAATGTAGATGTGCTTACGCTCACTGCTACGCCCATACCGCGTACGCTACACTTTAGCCTGATGGGCGCCCGTGACCTGAGCGTAATCGCCACACCGCCCCCCAACCGGCAGCCTGTTACCACAGAGCTTCACTCTTTTAATGACGAGATTGTGCGTGATGCCGTAAGCACCGAACTCCGCCGGGGCGGGCAGGTATTTTTCGTGCACAACCGCATTTCCGATATCGACAGCATTGGCAACCTCATTAAACGACTGGTACCCGATGCCCGTATTGCCGTAGCCCATGGCCAGATGGATGGCGCCAAGCTGGAAAAGGTAATGGTGAGCTTTATAGAAGGAGAATTTGATGTACTGGTGAGCACCAACATCATCGAAAGTGGGCTTGACATCCCCAATGCCAACACCATCATCATTAACCGGGCGCATATGTTTGGCCTGTCCGACCTGCACCAGATGCGGGGCCGCGTAGGCCGATCCAACAAGAAAGCCTATTGTTATTTACTTACCCCTCCGGTGGCACAGCTTACTTCAGATTCCCGCAAGCGGCTCAGCACGCTGGAAGAGTTCAGCGATCTGGGCGATGGCTTCAGGGTAGCCATGCGTGACCTGGATATTCGTGGCGCCGGCAACCTGCTGGGTGCCGAACAGAGTGGCTTTATCTCCGACCTGGGCTTCGACATGTACCATAAAATCCTGGACGAGGCCGTGCAGGAGCTGAAAGAAACCGAGTTCAGAGACCTGTTTGCCCGTGAACTGAGTGAAGCTTTTCAGGGGCCGGTGGTACAGGATTGTACTATTGAGACCGACCTGGAGCTGCTTATTCCGGATAATTATGTGAGCAACATCAGTGAGCGTCTTAATTTGTACAGCCAGTTAGACAACATTAAAAATGAACTGGAGCTGCAGAAGTTCTCCGACAGCATCCGGGACCGCTTTGGCCCGCTGCCCGAGGCCGTAGAGGATCTCATCGAAACAGTTCGGCTGCGCTGGCAGGCAGAATTACTTGGTTTCGAAAAGCTAACGCTGAGATCAGACACCCTGAAAGCATATTTTGTGCCGCAGGAAAGAGAAGATTATTACCGTTCGGAAACTTTTGGTAAAATTTTAAAGTATGTACAGAAGCATCCGCGTCGTTGTCATCTGAGAGAGCACAAAAAGCGGCTCATTCTCAGCATTCAGGAGGTTAAAACGATTGAAGAAGCACGGCAGCTGTTACAGGATATGGGGATTTAGCAAAGATGTGGCGCCTGTCTATGGCTGCTGTATCAAAAAATCTTACATTTATTCCGATAGTGCTGTATTTTTTCAATATTTTAGGGATACGTTTCTGAAAGAATTAGCGTTGGGTAATTGCATTGCGCTTACTCAACCCTAACAACAAGTGAAAAGTGTACAGCAAATAAGTTAAAACAGGCGTAATCTTACATAGTGCGGTATTTCTCCGGAATTGCATTTAAAATGTAAAGAGATTCGTTCAATTTTGTCAGGTGCCAGATAATGAGTGATTCTGGCCAAACAGGTATTGCGTTAAACAGCGTGTAGAATAAAAAAGTGTGTTATGACCAACATTGTGAGCAAACTTAAAGGCTTATCAGCTTTAGCCTGCGGATTAGCGTTGCTTGCTTCCTGCGGAAAAGGCGGTACGCCTGATGCAGTAAATCCGGGCGAAGCGAGTACTGCCACCGGTTTGGAATACAACGAAGATGGTGGATTTGCCGTACGCGATTTTCGCGGGCAGCCTGCCGGTCCAAACCTGGTATTCATTCAGGGTGGTCGTACCACCCTTGGTTCTTATGAAGAAGATATCTTAAACTCACGCGACAACTTAGAGCGTACGGTTACGGTAGCTTCTTTCTATATGGACGAAACAGAAGTAGCCAACATCCACTGGCTGGAATACCTCTTCTATGTGAAGCTGGACTCCAGCCGTGAATTTTACGAGTCAGCCCTGCCAGACACTACCGTTTGGGCCCGCGAGCTGGCTTTCAACGACCCTTACGTAGAGCATTACCTGCGCTACCCCGGCTTCCGCTACCACCCGGTAGTAGGCGTTACCTGGGTGCAGGCCAACGACTACTGCAAGTGGCGTACCCGCGTAGTAAACCAAAAACTGGCTGAAGACAATGGACTGGAGGATGTTCCGGAAACTACCGGCGGCCGTATTCCATTAGAAACAGGCGTAGTATTACCAGACTACCGGCTGCCAACCGAGGCAGAATGGGAGTATGCAGCACAGGCCCTTATTGGTACCCAGTGGCTCGACGAAAACCAAACCCACAAACGTCTTTACCCATGGGACGGTCACGCACTGCGTAACCCTTATGGCAAGCAAATGGGTTATTTCCTGGCAAACTTTAAACGTGGCCGTGGTGACTATGCCGGTATTGCCGGTAAGCTGAATGATGGTGCCATGATCACCTCTTACATCTACGAGTTCCCACCCAATGACTTTGGTCTTTACAACATGGCTGGTAACGTAAATGAGTGGGTACAAGACGTGTACCGTCCGCTTTCGTTCCGCGAGTTTGATGACCTTAACCCTGTACGTCGCGATGGTTGGTTAGACGAAGGTTCTAACTATGATCCTGAAAACTCACTGATCTCTGACCGTGCCCGGGTGTTCAAAGGTGGTTCCTGGAAAGACATTGCTTACTGGCTGTCTCCTGGTACCCGCCGCTTCCTGGAAGAAGATTCTGCAACAGCAACCATTGGTTTCCGTTGTGCCATGATCTCTGCCGGAACTAATTACTAATTTGCACAAGCATTTTATACAGGCTCCTGTCTCTTGCGAGGCAGGAGCTTTTTTTATGCTTTAGGCCGTAGCCAGGGCAACACAGCCCAGCTCTCTGCAATGCAGCTGCAGCGTTATGCAACAGCTGCTAATGGTAGCGCCTGTTGTAATAACATCGTCTACCAGCAATATGCGCTTGTCCCTGAGTTTTTCAGGGGCTGTAACAGCAAAAATATTTTCTACATTATGCCAGCGGTCCAGCCGGCTCTTGCGGGTTTGGGTTTTGCTTAGCTTTTCCCGTACCAGCACATCGTCCCATACCGGCAAACCCATGCTCTTGCCCAGCCCTAAGGCAAAATGGTAACTCTGGTTATAGCCTCTTTTCTTTAACCTTTGGGCATGTAGGGGCACGGGCACCAGCGCATCATATTGCTGCTGCCGGGCATGTTCTGCCAGAATCCATCCATAGGCCTTGCCCAATTCCTCACCCAATGCCGGCATGTCTTTATATTTCAGATGATGTAATAACTGCTGGGTGCGGCCACTTTTGGTAAAGAGCAGGTAAGCATAGGCCGCTTTTATGGGTACATGTGCCGAAAGGTTCTGATACAGCACATTGTCTGCCGGAAAAAGGTGATAATCAGTTTGCGGAAGCGCAGCACGGCAATGGGTACATAAAAATTCCTCTGCCTGTACCAACACCCGTTCCTGGCAAGCCACACAGGTGCGGGGGAAAAGCAGATTCCAAAAATCTTCTAAAAGTGCCTGCATTTCTTTATAACACAAGCTCAAACATTATGTCTATATGATTTTATTACTTAATCAGAAATTTGTGCTATAACAATATTAATTTCACACAGATATTGAGACTTGAGGCGCATGAAGTACTGTTATTTCTTTTTAACCCTACTTTTAACTCTTTTTATTCTGGGGGCTGCTGTTGCCCAAACAGAGATAAAGGGAAAGGTTACTGATGCCATTACCAAAGAGCCCTTACCTTTTGCCAATGTGCTTTTTACCGGCACCAGCATTGGCGTGACCACAGATTTTGAAGGAAATTTTCTGCTGAGCCACCCGCAGCACTTCGATTCTGTAACAGTTTCTTATATCGGTTATATAAAATATACCCGCGCCATAAAACCCGGACAAAGCCAGGTTCTGGAAATAAAGCTCCTGGAGGATGCCGGGAACCTGCGCGAGGTAGTGATCACACCCGGCAGAAAAAAAATAGTGAATCCTGCCCATGCCATCATAAAAAATACACTTGACAACAAAAGCAGGAACAATAAAACCAGCCTTACCGCCTATGAGTATGAGGCTTACAACAAAATAGAATTAAACCTGCAACGCCTGCCTGACAACATTACCAAAAGAAAAATAATGCAGCAGGTACGGGTGGCTTATGACAGTATCATGCAGTATACCAGTGATGATGGAGAAGCGCTAACCCCAATTTTCCTGTCGGAGAGCATTAGCCGGTTCTATTTTCGTACCAAACCACAATTGCAACGTGAACACATCCTGCATACCAACCTGCGGGGATTTGGGGTAGAGGATGGTAGCTTTCTTTCGCAACTGGTGGGTAGTTCTTTTCAGGAATATAATTTCTACGAAAACTGGCTGAACATACTGGACAAAGAATTTGTATCGCCGCTGGCAGATGGCTGGAAGCTGTACTATGACTATCAACTGCAGGACAGCCTGATGCTGGATGGCGCCCTTACCTATAAAATTGCCGTAGCGCCGAAGCGTGAGCAGGACCTGGCTTTTTATGGCACCATCTGGATCACCAAAAAGGATTATGCCCTTAAACAGCTCGACTTGCAGGTGCTGCCAAAAGCAAACATCAACTTTGTACACAAAATTGCCATCAGCCAGCAATTAAGCCCAACAACTGCTGGTGCCTGGTTGCCTATTAAAACCAGGGTGCTGTTAGATGTGCGCAACCCGGGCCATAAAGGGGGTCTTGTGGCAAAATTTTACTCTTCTCAGAAAAATGCTGTAGTAAACACCCCACGGGAAACAGCATATTATGCCAACCCTTTAACGGTAGAAACCAAGGCACTCCAAAGCAACGAGGCCTTCTGGAAAACCAACCGCCACGATTCCCTTAGCTATCAGGAACAAAAGGTAGTGCAGATGATCGACTCTGCCAATAAAATGCCTTCCGTACGCAGATCCGTTGCCTTACTAAAGGTGCTGGCAACGGGCTATGTTAAAATAAGACCTGCGCTTGAAGCAGGACCTTTTCCACATTTTTATACCTACAACAATATTGAAGGTCATCGTTTAGGGTTTGGCTTACGCACTACGGCAGCCTTTTCCAGCCGCTACCGGTTTACTGCTTCCGGTGCCTACGGCACCAGCGATAACCGCTTCAAGTATAACCTGGAGGCACAGCGTATTCTGTCACGCAGCAACTGGACAATGGCTAAGGTTTATCACAACAATGATCTGGAGCAGGTTGGCCTGGAAAATGACAGGATGGATGGCAACAACTATTTCTTTTACGCCTCCAGCCGTTGGGGTCAGCTGCAATTACCTTACCGCTTCCAGCGTACGGGTCTGCAGCTGCAGACAGATGTGGCCAGGGGAGCAACGGTTTACTTTTCGCTCAATCATCGCTACTTTGCACCGCTTTATCCTTTCAATTATCGCCGCTCCGACAACGATATACAAAGCCTGGAGAGCAGCTTCAGCACTACAGAAGTGCAGCTGGAAACACGACTGGCCAAAGGGGAAACTCATCTGATCAATGATTTTGACAGAATTTCTTCCAGCATGCAGCAATGGCCCGTTATTACTTTACGCTATGCCTATGGCATTCCAAACCTGCTCGATAGCGATTTCGAGTACCATCGCCTGGGGCTGCATGCAACACAACGCTTAAAGCTGGCCTTTCTGGGCATTTCCCGCTACACTATAGAGGGCGGCAAGTATTTTGGCACACTTCCCTACCCACTGCTACGGGTGCATTTGGGTAACCAGTCTCCATTCTACACTTCGGCCGCCTATAACCTGATGGACCTGGCCGAGTTTGCAAGCGATACGTATGCCTCTTTGCGTTACATCCATTACTTCGAGGGCTTTCTGCTAAACAGGATTCCACTCCTGCGGAAGCTAAAATGGCGGGCCATTGCCCACTCCAGCGTTTTATGGGGGCACCTGAGTGAGAAAAACAAAGAAATTGTGGTTCCCATAAGCAGTGAACCGACAACAGATTACTGGCAGCCCCGCTCCCTGGGTAATACGCCTTACATAGAAGTGGGCTATGGCATCGAAAATATCTTTAAGTTCTTTCGTGTTGATGCATTTCACCGGCTTACGCACCTGGAGCGGCCAGAGGTGCGCCGCTTTGGTGTAAAAGTTAGCATGACCATTGTACTGTAGCTGCAACGTTCACAGCAGCGGCTGGGGCAGTCCTTTGTTGTAAATCTACCATTGATGATCAGGCATGGCCTGACCCGGGATAAAATTAAATTTTGTTTCTTAACCATTACCCTTAACTGTGGTTGTTATGCGTTTTTATTTACTGATCTGCTTACTCAGCTTATACAGCTTTGTTGCTCATGGGCAGAAACTAGCCCTAAAAGCCCGGCCCGTTCCACACTTTATAGTTGCACAGGAGCAGAAAGCCTTTGAAGCCCTGGCACCTCTAACTTTCGAAAGTCAGTTCCGGCTTTTGTTTGTCAGCAGCCCGGGAGCAGACCCTGCTTTACAGGAGCGGCATGCGGCTGCAGTAAAGGCTTTTATAGCGCAGCTTCGCCCAAAGGTTGAAAAAGCAAAAGGATCGCAGAAGAAAATAAAACTTATCCATAAGCAGGTGCACGACAATTTCCTGAAGAAATATGAAATGGTGAATCACTTTGCCGACATATTCACCGGAGGAGCATACAATTGCGTATCGGCCACTGCCCTGTATGCACTTGTTTTACAGGAGCTCGAGATCCCTTTTGTCATCAAAGAAGCACCTACCCATGTTTTCCTGGTGGCCTACCCCGCTTCAGACCGTATTGTGCTGGAGAGTACCGACCCGCAGGTGGGGTATATGGTGATTAATGCCAAGTTTAAAACAGCATATATTAACCAGCTCCGCCAAATGAAGCTCGTTAGTGAGCAGGATTATCAGACCAAGGGCGTTGAAAAGCTTTTCGATGAAATGTATTACGATAATGTGGATATTTCGCTTAAAGAGCTGATTGCGCTGCAATACTATAACGATGGCCTTTACCTGATGGAGGAGGAGCAATGGGAAAAGAGTCTTCAGCAGTTCGAGAAGGGCTATGTGCTCTATCCCTCCGACAGAGGTAGTTTCCTTATTTTTACTTCTTTGCTGATTGCCAAGGAAAAGAAAAGCTATGCCGACTCCACTTATATAGATTGCCTTGTTAAACTGGCTAACATAGACGGTCCGGATAGCTACCACGAACAATTAAAAGGCGAGTTTATTCACTTTACCGATGACCAGCTCTCTAACAAAGGGCAAACGGCGTATTACGATAAGATGTACCACAAGCTTGCCGCTGCGCTGGAGGACAGCGTGCTGCTGCACGAGATCTCATACATCTATAATTATGAAAAAGGCAGAACGGCTTTTAATGCCGGTCATACCAAAGAAGCACTGAAATGGAGTGAAAAAGCCTACAAGCTGAAGCCGGAAGCTACAAACAGTACTGCGCTCCTCCTCGGTTGTATTGGCCAGCGCCTGAACACCCTCTATGCGCTGGATGACAAAACCAGCTTTATGGAAGATTACCTGAAAAAATACCCGGCTCTGGAAGACAACAACATGCTTTACAGCCAGCTATTACAGTTTTACCTGGCCCAGTTTGGGCAGGCTTTTGAATTAGAGCAGGAAAAGAAAGGTCAGCAATACAGGCAAACGTTCGAGCAGGCCTATCAAAAGAAAAAGGGCGGCCCCGAAGCTTATATCCTGGACAATGCCATGCTCGGCAGGGCCTATTCTCTGGCAGCAGTATACTATTTCAGAAGAGGACAAACCGCACAGGCCCGCCAACTGATAGACAGAGGACTGGCTGTTGATCCCCAAAATTACGAGCTGCTGCAACGCAAGCAGATGATCCGCTAATCCCGGATAAGGAAATAAATATTTACTGGACCTACCCGTACCAGGTAATACCCACAAATCCCGTAAAAACAATCAGCAGGGCTAACATTAGAAAAGGGTACTTTTAGTACCCTTTATTTTCTATGGCAACATTTACCTTTTTGGTCAGCAGGATAGGGGTTCTCATGCTGGTTTCTGTTTCTGCCACTATCTGGATCGTTTCCATCATAAAGGCGCCAGGCGACAGTGTATAAACCAGTTCTGTCACGCCATTTCTGGTAGGAATCCAGCTAAGCTTGTCGCCCCCTTTATATTTTCCCTCCAGCAGCTCTCCAAAATAGAACCTGGCCTTGTTATTTTTTTTGGTCAGCGAAAGGCGAATAATGTACTGATCGTTTTTCAGCAGCTTATCAATCTGCTCTATCTTTAGCTCCGGCAGCTGTTTTTTAGGCTTGCCCTCCTTGGTATATTCGATGGTACCAAGTCCAAGTTCGCCATTTTTGTAGGGCACTTCTGCCAGCAACTCGCCACTTTGCCGGTAAAGTTTTTGTATACCATCTATTTTTCCGTGGGTATAGGGTGTTTCCCGAAACAGGTTCCCATTCTCGTAATACATTTTGGTAATTCCGTGCAGTACGCCCTCTTCATAGTTAAACTCTCCCTGCAACTTGCCATTGCGGAAATAACCCTTGGCATACCCATGCCTTTTCTTGTCTTTGTAGTTAATCTCGGAGGCTACGGAGCCATCGTCGTACCGATGCTGCACAAGCCCTTCTAACTTTATGATCTTTTTTTCTTTTGGCTGTTTGGCAGGCTGGTCACAGGCCCAGCATAACACAAGCAGTAGCAAGAGGCTCAGGGAGGAGAATTTCTTCATAAAATGGAGGATAAAAACAGCTCTAAAATATATAACAAATGATAAATAACCTACCAAACTCCTCCTTTTTGTCTGCGTCCAATTCTCGCACTTAGCATGTATATTTGCACATCATATCCATATTACTTTTTATGAGCATTGTAACTGATTTTAATGATTACCGCAGCCGCATGAATGAAAAAATCATGGAGGCTGATAATAAAGTACTGAAGCGCTTCTTTAACCTGGACACCAACACCTATATGGAAGGGGCGCTGGATACCAAAACCAAAGAAGCGATTGGTCTTTCCTGCAGCATGGTGCTGCGGTGCGACGATTGTGTGCGCTACCATCTTGAAAAATGCTATCAGCTTGGTTATACCAATGAGCAGATGTATGAAATCTTCTCTATTGCAACGCTTATTGGTGGTAGCATTGTAATTCCACACCTTCGGCGGGCTGTTGAATTCTGGGAAGCATTGCAGGTGGAAGGCCGCCCCGCGGAGGGCCGCCCCGCGGAAGGAAAGGGAGAAAATGCTTAAGAGAGACCTGGACCTGGAGCGCCGCTGGCAACAGCTGCGCTTGCGGCTGGGCGAGCAGATTGGCCGCAGGCCCAAAGACCTGAATGCAATCCTGTTCCTGGTTGGTGTGCAGGAGCTGGGACAGGGCAAACGTACCTTCAGCAAAGAAGAAAAGCAGGACCTGATGCACATTGCTATTTGCAAAGCATTGAGTTATAGTGGCTTTTACGAACTGGAGGGGCAGGATGCCCAGGGCTGGCCTCACTGGAAAAAAGTTAAAAACCTACCGCATTTCGATCTGCTGGAGCAGGAGAAGCTGCTAAAGATGCACGTACTGGAGTATTTTGAACAGGAAATGGGTTGGGTTTTCCTGCCAAACCCTGCTGGCCCCCCGCCGCCGCCAGATAGTTTGCCTTAGGGTTAACGATGCTTGTCTACGCCCACCTGCCGGCACATGGAGAAGAGGACGCAGCTAGAACAGTGAGGAAGGCGGCCGGTGCAGATGTGCTTGCCAAAGGGAACGAGCAGGCGGTTAATTTCTACCCAGTACTCCACAGGCAGCTGGTTTTGCAGCGCCTCCATGGTTTTTTCCGGGGTAGTGGTAGCCACATAACCCCAGCGGTTAGTAACCCGGTGCACGTGAATGTCTACACCAATGTAGGGTTGCCCGGCGGCAATACCCAGAGCCAGTCCGGCGCATTTGGGGCCAACACCTTTAAAGCTGGTCAGCACCGAAAAATCTGCAGGTATGTCCCCGCCCCATTGTGCTGCCGTTTGTTGCGCAATGGCCAGGATCTGCTCTGCTTTGTTGCGGGCGTAGGAGCTGTCATAAATGGCCTCTGTGATCTGTTCAGCCGAAAGGGCTGCTACCTGAGCGGGTGTTCTGGCAATATTAAAAAGCCGGATTGCCGTGGGTGTGGTAGTTTCGTCGAAGGTACGGATGGAGATAATACAGGCCACCAGCTGCTCAAATACGCTGGTATAGCCCTGCTCGTACAGATCGAAAAGCGCTGCTGGCGGCAGCGGCGCCACTACCTGCCGGAGCAGGGCAATCGCTTTATCGATATCGAATGGTTCTTTACCTTCCATAGGCAACGCATTTGCAATAAAAGCAGCAAGGCGGCAGAAGGTTT
>JASLAE010000158.1 GCA_030147305.1 Cesiribacter sp. | reverse complement strand
CTGCTGCAGCAAACTTTTACAAAATGGGAACTACTCCTGATAGATAACAATGCTGACCCCACCAGCAGCGCCATAGCAAAGCATTATCAATTGCTGGACTGCCGTATACGCCTACTGCAAGAGCCAAAGCAAGGCATAGCTTTTGCACTCAATACCGGGCTTGCCAATGCAAAGGCACAGCTGATTGCCCGCCTGGACGCTGATGATGTTGCTCATCCGCAGCGCCTGGAGAAACAGCAACACTATCTTCAGGAAAATCCGCAAATAGGATTGGTCGCGTCCTGTTGTACTTTCACCTCCTACAGCAATCATACAGCAGGTTACAGGCACTTTGTTCAGTGGCAAAACAGTCTGCTCAGCCCGCAAGAGCACTACCTGAATCGTTTCGTAGAATCTCCGGTGGCACATCCTTCCGTTATGTTCTGGAAAATACTGATTGAAAAATGGGGCAGCTACAGTACGGCACCCATACCGGAAGATTACGAACTCTGGCTTCGCTGGATGAGCAAAGGCGTACAGTTTGCAAAATTACCGGAAGCCCTGGTCGAGTGGCACGACCCTCCAGGCAGGCTCTCCAGAAACCATCAGAATTATACTGCTGCCGCTTTTCTGGCGGTGAAAATAGCCTACCTTGCCCCCTGGTTAAAAGAAAATATCATTCCTCTCGGCCGCAAGATCATCATTTGTGGGGCAAGCGCTGAAATCTTTAAAAAAGCCAGGCTCCTGGTAGCGCAAGATATACCCATCTGGGGCTATACCGATGTAAAAGACAGAAATCCCGGGAAGAGTAACAGGTTTATTCCCCTACACAGGCTGCAGGAAGATCCGGCTTATTATTTCATTAACCTTATCAGCAAGCGGGGTGTGGGCATCCAGATCCGGCAGCTTCTTACAGACAGAGGATTTGTAGAAGAAAAGGATTTTTTACTGGCCGGATAATTAATTAGACCGAGGTACAGAAAAGTGCTAACAATTGTGAGCACTTTCTCTTTATAATCATATTTAAATGCTTGACAATGAAAGATATTGACTTAAAGACTCATCCAGACACTTTACCAAATCAGTAATCAGGAAGAGAATTAACTACCAGTGGTAACCCTGGTATATTTACCTGACTTATATTTTTTATAAAATGTATTTAAATGTGGGTGTTTAAACCATAATTTTTTTCTACAGGCCGTAATAAAGAAAACGCACAAGTTTGTTTGCACTGATTTTTAATACAACCACTAGTATAATTACTGTAAAATCCCATGGTAAATCAGATCAGCACTGTGGCACCAGTGGCACAGAAGCAACGGATCAGTTCGCTTGATATTCTCCGGGGCATCGCATTGCTGGGTATTTTACTCATCAACATCGTTCATTTTGGCTTACCCTCTCCGGCACACAGCAATCCTACGGTCATTGGGCTGGCTACAGAAATAAACCTGTGGGTCTGGAAAATAAACAGCCTGTTTTTCGAAGGTACCATGCGGGCTATCTTTTCCATGTTATTTGGTGCAGGGGTAATTCTATTTACATTCAAGGCCGAGGAAAAGGGAGCAGGTATAAAAACAGCAGATTACTATTACAGGAGGGTTATCTGGCTGATGATCTTTGGTATGGTGCATGCATATGCATTTTTATGGCCCGGCGAAATCTTGTACGCCTATGGCTTAATGGGCTTGTTTTTATTTCCACTCAGAAACGCTTCCCCAAAATTTCTGATCGCTGCTGCTTGTGTGCTATTTCTGGTAGGTGCTGTAGTAAATCTAAGGGAATACAGAAAAGTAGTAAAGTTAAAGGCAGATGTTGCCCTGGCCGAAAGCGCACTGGCAACGGGTAAAGAACCAAGCAAACAACAGAAAAGGGCTCAGGGTGAATGGAACGAGCTACTCAGCAATAGCCGGCCTACACAAGAGCAGTTTCAGGCAAAAATTGCCAATATGAACCTGGGATATTTAAGTATGGTACGCTCCAAGGCACCGCACATAGAAAAAATACAGTCTTTGTACACCTATCGCTTTAAAGTCTGGGACATACTTAGCATGATGCTGCTGGGCATGGCTCTTTTTAAGCTGCGTATTTTCAATGGTGCGCGCTCTTACCGTTACTACCTGCTTATGGCCATTATTGGTTATGGCATTGGCATTACCGTAAATTACTATGAAATAAGCAAGATACTGAATAGTAATTTTGACATCATTACAACAGCCAATGCAGAGATTACCTACCAGCTCGGCAGAATAGCTACTGTATTGGGCCATGTGGGCCTCATCATGATCTTCTGTAAATTACCCATGCTGTACTGGCTAAAACATTCCTTTGCCTCTGTTGGCCGTATGGCCTTCACAAATTACGTTATGCATACTGTAATTTGTAACATCATCTTTTTAGGCATAGGCTTTGGGTTCTATGGATTGTTAGAACGGTACCAGCTTTACTATATCGTGTTTGCGATCTGGATTTTTAAGATGGTTTTCAGTCCACTATGGCTACGCTATTTCCGTTATGGACCCCTGGAATGGGCCTGGCGTTCACTTACCTATCAAAAACTGCAACCCCTGCGCATTAAAAATACTGGCCAGGAAGTAGTGCTTGGCGGCGCTTTGGGCGGTTAGCCAGTGCTGATGAAAATTTTGAAAGGATAAGGATAGTACCAGCCAAAACCTAAAGGTTGGTACTAACTGCAGGTTTGCGCCAGCCTATACCGGCTAAGGCCATAATGGGCTACTAAATGGTGGTTTACTGCTTTTTTAACCTGCTATAGTAGTACCCTTTTCTTATCTTTTTGCCAACATACTTTTGCTCACTGTCCCTGAAGCTGAAATTAGCCAGACTTTTCGTAGAATCATTTTTCATGATACCTACATTGGCAAGATCCAATAGGGTATAAAATATATTTTCAGTACCTATTTTCCGATTTCTGTTTTCCAGAAGTGCCGCTTGTTTTTCCGGGTAGCGCTGTCTGAAAAGATCAGATGTCCAGACAAACATAGGAACATGCAACGTTATAGGCGATACACTTAAATGATAGTCTATTTTAGTAGGAATTGCATCAAACAAATCCTCTCCATGGTCTGACAGAAAGGTAACACTGGAAACTGCATTTGCCCGGTCGATGGTGCTTATGACACTGTCGATGATAAAGTCTGCATAGAGGATGCTATTGTCATAAGTATTGGAAACTATTTCCCGATTCTCGGGAGACGGCCTGGAAATGGAAACCGTTGTTCCGGAAGGCTTGAAAACTTCAAAGGACTCCGGATATCTTTTGGCATAGTTCCAGTGATTACCCATGGTATGCAATACAATAAAAAGGTTCTCACTACTACTGTCGATCAGGCTGTCTAAAGCCGGCAGCAGCCGTTCATCATAAGGAGCATCAAATTCAAGGTAGGGCGATTGTGAAGGCGAAAACATGCATACTTCTGCTGTTCTGGCATGCCAGTTGATAGCGCCGGAATAGAATATTTCCTGGTCTGTTTGGTTACTTAACCAGATAGTTTTATACCCGATTTCATCAAAAGCGGCCATGATACTTTTTTCACGGAACAGCAGAGAAATGCTGTCGGGTGTTGCCCGCGTAATCATCTGGGGAACAGCCATGCGGGTCTGGTTACTACCAGAGACAACATCCGGGTATGAGATCAGGTTTTCCCGGCGAAGCAGCCGCGGAGAAGTCGGCCTTTTGTAACCATTGATTTGCCATCTGTCGTAGCGGGAAGATTCACCAACGATCAGCACAATGATCTTACGCTGAGGGATGGAATCCTTTTGAAATGCCTGGAATGAAAAGTCTTCGGGCACCTGCATCTCACCATCTGAAAAGTGATAGGTTTGCAGCGCGCCACCAACCAGCGCAATAGGATAGTACCTGAATCCCAGCAGATTTTCAGCAGTTATTTCATTGAGTGGTTTTTTGTGAAAATCCCCTTCGAAGAAAATCCTGCCAAACGAGAACAGCAATGCCAGCAGCGAAATGTAGAGTGCTGCTTTGAAGGAGATCTTTTTGAACGGAATCTTTTTAACTAAATAAAAATATAGTAGGCTGTATACCAGGGTAATAGGAAAAAAAATTCCGGAATAGCCAGCAATGGCTTCCTTAGCTTCTCTCAGATTTGTTTGCATGATCAGGATGATCAGTTCTAAACCTGGTCTTACATTATACAAAAGAATTGAGAAAGCAAATAAAGGTGTTAATAGAATGAGGGGGATTAAAAGGTATAGGTATACTTTGATGTTTCTGTAGAAGAAAATAATAGGAATTGCAAAGAAAA
>JASLAE010000016.1 GCA_030147305.1 Cesiribacter sp. | reverse complement strand
TGGTGGATAGTACCCTATACCAACTTTTATCCTGCCGAAGTGGTACGCTCCAGAAAATTTAAGCGTGAATGCAGCGTACGCATCATGTCTGCTAATGTACTCACCCCCAACAGAATGGTTAACAGGCTGCTGGAACTGGTGAGGGAGCATAATCCCGATATTCTGGTCACGCTGGAGTCTGATAAATGGTGGGAAGAACGGCTCGATGTGCTGGAACCAGACTATCCCTTTACCATTAAATGCCCGCTGGACAACCTCTATGGCATGCATGTATATTCACGTTTACCGTTAAGAGATGCTGCCATTCAGTTTCTGGTAGAGCCTGACATTCCTTCCATGCATGCACTGGTGGTATTGCCCTCCGGCATGGAAGTGCGCATGCATTTTTTACACCCTGCCCCCCCAAGCCCTACCGAAAATGAAGAATCCACTGAACGCGATGCCGAGCTGCTGGTGGTGGGTAAAAGTGTTACAGATGCCGATCAGGCAGTGATCGTGGCCGGCGATCTGAATGATGTGGCCTGGTCTGCCACCACTCGCCTGTTTAGAAAAATCAGCGGCTTGCTGGATCCTCGAATCGGCAGGGCCATGATCAACACCTTCAATGCCAATTACTGGTTTATTCGCTGGCCCCTCGACCATATCTTCCACAGCCATCATTTTACCCTTTCATTTATTAAGCGGCTGCCCTATTTTGGCTCAGACCATTTTCCGGTACTGGTAGAACTTGTGCATGACGAAGCATTGGGATCTACACAGCATGGGCTGGAGGCCGATGAAGATGATAAAGAATGGGCGGAAGAAAAATTAGAGGCAGAAGGCGTGCGCAAAGAAGATGTGCATGTACCGGGAAGGTAAGGGGCACAGCCTTACTAAGCCTTGCTTATAGATTTGTTAATTTTTTTCAATGGTTTCCTCCTTTGTTACGATTGATTCGATTTCAAAAGAGCTAACATTTTTGATATGTGCTGGTATTTTGAAATTCCATAATGCTCCAGCATGGAGCATTGGGTGTTTCACTATCGTAGTCTGTGTTGACTTACCTTCATTAGTGATAAAGCCAATTGCTATTTCAATATCCGAATAGGGGTGGTCTGTATTGTTTTTAAGGGAGCCGCTAACATAGGTATTCCCTAATTTGTCTTTAATGAGATCAGCATTTACGATTGTTAAATTATCTCCGGGATCCGTTGCAATCATTGTCATGACAAACAGTACGGATAACACAATCACTGCAGTCCCGATTATTAGCAGAGGGTTACGTGACATGATATTAATATGCTTAGGATAAATAATTTTTTGTTTTAGGAATAGCTGTTTTAGCAAAGGACAGGCCCATACTTACAGACTTCTTTACAATTTGCTTAATAAGACCTTCTCTTGTTTTGCTGTTGCAGGCTTTAGCGCCAGGGTAGCAACCATGGCCTTATGGTCTGAGCCTGGAATGGTAACTGACTTATGGCTTACACGCTGCCAGTGTGGACTGTAGAGGACATAATCAATGGGAATGCCCCATTTGCCTAATTGCGCCGGCCAGGTTGCAGTATAGTGGCGGGCACGGCTGTCCTGCAGGCTGCCAGAATCCAGCAAAGGCTTTAGGGCAGTATCCCAGGGAACAGTGTTAAAGTCCCCTATGATCAGGGTAGGCAGATTACTTTTTGCAACCAGCTGCGCTGCTAAAGCCAATTGCTTGTTACGGGCCTGAAAACGTTGCCTTGTGGTGGGGGATGCTGCATGCAGACTCAGGATAAGTGTTTGCTGTTCTCCCTCCTGCAAAAGGGCGCTGATGGCTGGAAATCCTTCCCAAAACCGAAGCTGAACCTTTTTAAGCGGTTTTCGGGAAAATAGCGCCATACCATAGCAATTGTCCTGGGGTGCCAGGCTATAATAAGCATATTCTCCAGCCAGCTCCTCTACCAGACTATCGGCCCATAGCTGGTCTACCTCCTGAAAAGCCAGCACATCTGCATCCAGCTGTTTTATATGAGCGGTTACCCGCTTGTGGTCCTGATTGAACTGTAGTACATTAACCTGTGCTACCTTTAACTGATTATGATACGGGATTAGATTTTCATCAGATCCTTTGGGTACATTCACCAGGCTGCAGGAGGCCAGTATTATCCAGGCACCCAGCCATGCAGCTTTATAATCCTGCCGCCAGAGCAGGAGCCAGGCTGCCCAAAACAGGTATAGGCCCAGCAAATGTGGCAGCCAGGAATCTGCCAGGGCAAAGTAGTAAAGCGGACAGTAAGCAGCCAGGCCAAGGAGTGGCCCAGCCGCCCAGGGGGCCGTTTTTACAGTGCCTGCCATCAAACGGCCTATGAGGCGAAACAGGCTAGTTAGTTTTTTCAAGTTGTTGAGCAGCATAATAATTGAGGAGGTTCCAGCTTTTCCAGTTATTTGTTTGTGTTGCTTCTTCAAGCTCCGCTATGCGGTCATGAAGGGCCTGCTGATGTGCTTCCATAAAAGTATGGCTGTAAGGCAGGAGCTGATCTGTGTTATGGATGGGTAGGTGAAAGAGGTAGTACTCGTCTCTGTTTTTTACTTCGTGCAGGTTGTACCAGGTAATGATGCGTGCCCAGGGAAAAGCTGCCACGAGCAGCAGTACTAATACTGTAGCCCTCAGGTTAACTTTAATCATCCACCACAAGGTTTGCTTATGCTGAATTTTAGACCAGGTGGCGATCAAGCCAATCAGGACCAGCACCAGGTACACCCAAACCCCAATGCGGCGATAGGTCAGCCCCCAGCTGGCTATGTACCAGCTGTTCTTGAGAGCTGTGGTAAAAACCAGCAGTGCATTTTGTATTATCCATACCTTTGCACCGGTCCTGAGCGAGGCATTCTGGCTAAAGAAGTTAAGATTACCCCGGAATACATACACGAGCAGGGCAACAGCCATCAGGATGGAAAGGATTAGCGCGCCTACACCCTGATGAACCCATTCAGAGTAGGTAATATCTCCTGGCTTACCTTCGAACAGGCTGAAGATATCTACACCATGGAAGAGCAGGAGCAGCCCATTCAGGCAAAACAGGGCCAGAACAGCTGTTTTGTATTCGTATTTGAGCCAGAACGGATTAAGAAAGTTTTTTCTGCGGATCCGTTGTAAAATAGTAGGTTGGCGGGCATCCCAAAGCTGCAGATCAGAAACAGGCAGTACATATACCAGGGCATAGCTGCAATAAAGCAAGCTGAAAAAGAGGATAAACCAGCCGGGATTTGGTAAATCTAACCTGGCAAGAGAGACCTTAGTGGCGAATGTTGGACTTGCGATGGCATAAAGGCCATAAAATAGTAGTGTGATTACCAAAGGAGGCACTACAATGAAAAGGCTTTTGCCCATGGTAAAGCCTGGAATCAGCCCCTGCTTTTGCTTGCTGATTACCTGCCAGCCACCTTTAATGAAGCGTGTGGCACCATCGGGGATTCCAGCAGCCCATGAAGTGCTGCTCTGTGTGCTGCTGACTAAAATCATCAGCAAGAGCCAGTAAAGGACCAGACTGATCATCGCAGCATTTACAGCAACCAACAGACCTGCTAAGCCAAATAATAATGCTGGCAAGAGTGGAATACGCCTGGTTCTGGCTACCAGTACAAGGGTCAATACTGCAACAAGAAATGCATTAACGCCCCAGCTACTTTGGTAGAATAAAGCTGTGCCAGCCATGGCCACCAACGCTTGCAGGTAAATAGTTTTCTGTTTCATAAAGTACTTTGTATTTCAAAGTGAATGGGTAAAAAAAGAGGAGTAGTTTTCAGTTATATAGATAGCTTATAAAGCATTAGTGTTTATCCTGACTATGCTGTTAGGGTTCATTGGTTTCATTCAACCATTTTTTTACTGATTCTAAAACTCACCGCCCCTGCCTGATCAGCTGTTCAAGGGCTTTTAAATGTTCCTGGAAGGCAATTTTTCCTTCTGCCGTTGCTCTGAACACAGTATTGGGTTTACGGCCTACAAAACCCTTTTCCACCAAGAGGTAACCCGCAGTTTCCAGCGCGCGGGAGTGGCTGGCCAGGTTTCCATCAGTTACCTGCAGCAGCTCCTTGATTCTGGTGAACTCCAACTCGTCGTGGATCATCAGCAGCGACATAATGCCCAGCCGCACCTTGCTCTCGAAGGATTTATTTATGTTTTTAAGCAAATTATCCACGTTCGTACTTGCGGTACATCAGAAAGCCATAGATAATGTGCAACAGACCAAATCCAATTGCCCAAAAGAAGAGCCCGTAGCCTAGAAAAACTGCCGCCACTAATCCCAGCGCTATTTGCAGTAGTCCAAGAGTATGGATGTCGCTCAGGGTATATTTACTGCCATTGACCAGCGCCAGGCCATAAAAGATAAGCGTGAGCGGCGCAAGTATAGCTACATAGCCACGTGCCATAAAGATCAAAGATAAGATACCACCGGAAGCCAGTGGAATAAAGAGTGCAATAAGCAGCTGACGGGCAGTTTTGTCCCAGATCGACTGACCTGTTTTACGGCTTTTGCGGATGGTGAGCCATATACCAGTTGCAAGTGCCAAAACCAGCACGACCAAGCCAACAATTAGCAGTTCCAGCCGCAACTCAGGTGAGGCTTCTCTACGCATCAGTCCTTCTTCTACCGGAATGCCCTCGTCCTGCATGAGGTACCAGGCAACTGCAGCACCTATAAGGGCATAAATACCCATCATCACACCTGAAAATCCGGACAGAGAAATGAACCGACTGGACCGCTCCATCATAGAACGAATCTCGGCTAAGTCATTTAAATAATTTTCAGTCTTGTTCATTTAAAGTACTTTGTGATTCAAAGTAAAGCAATGTCTATCAAAAAGACTATTAAGCCCACAAAAAAATTTGAGCTTCTGCCTTAAAAGCATCAGAAACTGGTGTGCTCAGGTAAAATATTTCATACCAACAGCTCATTTGACCATCAGGTAAATGTAATTGCAGCTACTTTTTTGGATAGCCCTGTTAGAATACCCTGGGTTACTCATGGCCAGAACGTGCTTATCTGCTTGAAAAGGGATGCCTGCCAGACACGCAAGCAGGGAATAGGCCATTGCTCTACAGATAATCTTATTAGCCAGATGGCGCCGCCTTCTAAGATTTATCTGTCTGTTAAGTCCTACTTATAAGGCTAGCGGTTCAAACAGCACAGGCAGGATAGCCCTCTCCACCCAAAAAAGTTGAAAAAGATAGGAGAAGCCCTATTAAAGTAAAACGTTCATAGCCTTTTTGCGGGATTGGCTATGAACGTATTTTTGTAAAAG
>JASLAE010000111.1 GCA_030147305.1 Cesiribacter sp. | reverse complement strand
CAAAAAGAAGTGCCCAGCCAGAAAAGCCGTTTTCTTGTGAAGCAGGGTCAAAGGCTAATCCCGATAGAGGTTTCAGAGATTGCTTATTTCTACCTGGAAGACCGTGTTACGTTTTTCAGAACCTGGAAAAACGAGCGTTTTGTTGTGGACTATACTCTGGATGAGCTGGATACCATGCTGAAACCCGAGGATTTTAAACGGGTTGGGCGCCAGATCCTTGTGCATATCAAGGCCATAAGCCAGATACACAACTATTTTAAGGGTAAACTTAAGTTGGAGCTAAAGCCACCATTCGAAAAAGAAGTTACGGTCAGTCGCGAAGGTGCTACTGACTTTAAGCTGTGGCTGGGTAAATAAAGCATGTTGCCCCTTGGATTAGGGATTCTAACAATCTGTTCTGTTCCTGAAAGAAAATCAAAATTCAAGTTAAGAAGGTTTACTTAAAGTGGCGAGTCTAAAATTTGCTCTAGGTAAATAGGAATAGATCAGGCCCTATATAGGCCCTAAAGGTATTTAAGTAACTGTAAGTCAAGTTGTATAAACAAGCTTGAGGAGGTGGTGCTCGCAAGGGCATAGAAGTTCGAGTCTTCTCGTGCGCACGTTTAAAAGGCCTTTTTCTTCGGAATTAGGCCTTTTTTATTTACAGGCTCAGGAGGGAGCATTAGTATTGCTGATCTCTATCATTGTGAACTTCTACACCGGCTTCTACTCCTTATAGTATATTCATTGCCTATTGTAAAAATAAAGGCCATTACTTTACTAGTGCTGTGCCTTATTTAAGTTTATTGTTGAAATCTTAAACAGTACTGTGCCTTATTTAAATTTTTGGCGAGAATTTTAAATAGTTTATTGACCTGTTTAAATTACGCGCCAGATCTTTAAATAGCTTCTATTATGAAAGAGTTTAAGTCAGGTCAATATATAAAGCAGGGTTCTTATAAGAGTTTTCAGCCAAACCCCATAAATCGCTCCTGGATGATGAGCGATATGGAGGTGATGCAACTACTGGGAAAGGCAGATCGGGAGCTGGGGCGATTGGATATGTATTCAGAGTACATTCCTAATATCGAGCTGTTTATCAGCATGCATGTTCTGAAGGAGGCTACCCAAAGCAGCAAAATCGAAGGGACACAAACCAATATGGAGGAGGCTCTGCTCGATAAGGAAGATGTGCCGCTGGATAAACGTAATGACTGGGAAGAAGTGCAGAATTACATACAAGCCATGGAACATGCTATAGGGGCATTGGAGAAGCTCCCTTTTTCTTCCCGGCTAATTCGCGAAACGCACAAGACCTTAATGCAAGGTGTGCGGGGAGAGCAAAAGCAGCCAGGAGAATTCCGCACCAGTCAAAATTGGATCGGTGGAGCCAGCATCAATGATGCAGTATTTGTACCTCCGGTGCATACTTCAATTCCGGAGCTGATGGGTGATATCGAAAAGTTTGCCCATAACGAAGAACTGTATTTTCCAGAGTTACTCAAAATAGCCCTCATTCACTACCAGTTCGAAATGATTCACCCATTTTTAGATGGCAATGGACGTGTAGGTCGCCTGATGATTACGCTCTACCTGGTAAGTAAAGGAATTTTGAAAAAGCCCATCCTGTACCTTTCTGATTTTCTGGAGCGGAACCGCAAGTACTATTATGATAACCTAATGTGTGTTCGTGAAGCAGATGATTTGAGTAGATGGTTTAAGTTTTTCCTGCAGGGGATTATTGAAACCGCTCAAAAAGGGATTAGTACCTTCGATGGAATATTAAGGCTTCAAAAGGAGGCTGAGCTTAAGATCCAGGGCCTGGGCAGTAGAGCTGTTAATGCTCAAAGGGTTTTAGAGTACTTGTATCAACGGCCAGTGTTGAACGCAGAAAACGTTAGGAAGGCAACAGGTCTTTCAATGCCCTCAGCCTACAGCCTTATTAAAGAATTAGAGGCTCAGGGTATTCTAAAAGAAATCACCGGTGGGCAGCGAAGTCGGGTGTATGAGTTTAGTGATTATCTCAACCTGTTCCGTTCTTAAAAGTAGCATGAAATTCAAATTTAGCAGCTTCTATGAAAGGGTAGGCTCAAAAATTTGTAGTTGCCAATAGGGAAGTGGTTAGGCCCTATATAGGCCCTTGTGCGTGTAACTAATGGTTTTATGGAAATGGAGCGTAGTATCCCTAAAATAACTCCCCGTATGCTTTCGAAGGAGTTAAAGGAATTAGAACTGAACGGCATTGTCAAGCGGACCGTCTATAACACCACACGGGTTACAGTAGAATATGAGCTTACTGATTCAGGCAAAACCATTGGGGATGTCCTGGATAAAATGGTCGAGTGGGGGTTAGCCCATCGTAAATCAGTCATTACAGGCTAAGTTTTAAGAAAACTTAACTGCATTGATATAAAAGTTGCGTTCAGATCTTTCTAAAACTTCATCCGTTGAATGCGAATAGCATTCAGAATAGCCAGAAAAGCAACGCCTACATCTGCAAATACCGCCTCCCACAGGGATGCCACGCCAAAGGCACCAAATGCCAGTACCAGTGCTTTTACTCCAAAGGCTAATCCAATATTCTGCCACACCACCTGTTTGGTTTTTTTACCTATTCGAATGGCTGTCGCAATCTTGGAAGGCTGGTCGGTCTGGATAACTACATCTGCGGTTTCAATGGCTGCATCAGAGCCCAAGCCGCCCATGGCCATGCCAACATCAGCCAGGGTAATAACAGGCGCATCATTAATGCCATCACCTACAAAAGCCACTTTCTTTCCTTCCTTTTGTAGCGCTTCTACATGCCTTACTTTATCCTGTGGCAGCAGCCCGCCAAAAGCGCTGTCAATTTTCAGTTCTTTTGCTACTTTTTCAACGATGGATGTTTTATCGCCTGAAAGCATCACGGTTGTAGTCACCCCAAGTTTATGGAGCTGATCAATGGCCTGACGGGCATCTTCCCTGATCTGATCTGCTATGGTGATATAACCGGCATAGATACCGTCAATGGAGACAACGACAATCGTCTCTACAATAGCGTCAACAGCAGGATCATAAGGAACCGCAAACTTTTTAAGCAGCTGGGTATTGCCAACCAGTACTGTTTTTCCGGAAATACGTCCACGAAGGCCGTATCCCGAAATCTCTTCAACTTCTGCTACCTGTAGCTGCTGATAGCTGTTTCCAGTATACGCCACTACCGCTTTGGCAATAGGGTGCGTAGACTTGCTTTCCATTGCTGCAACAATGGCCAAAAACTGCTCCCTGTCTATTGCCTTTGGTGCTACTTCCTGTACTTTAAAAACACCTTCAGTCAGGGTGCCTGTCTTATCCATCACTACTGCATCAACTTCAGTTATTAAATCCAGAAAGTTTGATCCTTTGAACAGAATACCATTCCTGGAAGCAGCACCGATACCACCAAAATATCCCAGCGGTATGGAAATTACCAGTGCACAAGGACATGAAATTACCAGAAAAACAAGTGCCCGATAGAGCCACTCGTTGAATAGGTAATTATCTACAAAAAAGTAAGGCAGTAATGCCAGCGCTACGGCCGCAAAAACAACAATTGGGGTATAGATCTTTGCAAAACGGGTAATAAACTGCTGGGTCTTTGCTTTTCTGCTCCCGGCTTCCTCTACCAGCTTAAGAATTTTTGATAATGCACTATCTTCGTAAGCTGAAGTAACTTTTAAGTCTACTACCCTTTCAAGATTGATCATACCAGCCAGCACAGCTTCTCCCTTTCTTTTACTGTCTGGCCTGGATTCTCCGGTGAGCGCAGCGGTGTTAAAGGAAGAGCCTTCATTTAATATTTCCCCGTCCAGCGCGACTTTTTCACCGGGTTTTACCTGAATGGTGTCTCCTACTCGTACGGTGCCGGGATGAACGATCCGTATTTTTCCATTTTCAAGCAAACCTACTTCTTCGGGCCGATTGTCAATCAGGGCTTTAATAGACCTGCGCGAGCGTGCAACGGCAGCTTCCTGGAAGTGTTCACCAATCACATAAAAGAGCATAACGGCTACGCCTTCTGCATATTCTCCTATATAAAAAGCACCAATGGTGGCAATGGCCATCAGGAAGAACTCGTTGAATACTTCGCCTCTGGCTATATTTTTGGCCGCATGATAGAGTACTTTCCACCCAACTAAAAAGTAAGCGACCGTATAAATAGCAATTCTTAAAATACCGCTAAACCAGGCAACTTCGAAGTAATCCAGCGCAATGCCTGCCACCAAGAGCACCAGGCTTACAATGGTAGGAAGGTAGGAAGCTCCGCTATGCTCGTGCCCGGCTTCAGTTGCTCCCTGGGTGTTTGGCGCACAGCAACTGTCACCCTGCTGAACAACAGCAGCCTTTTTAGGTATAGGGGCACAACAGCTGTCTCCCTGCTCTTCCGGTAATATCGGTCCAGGTTTTTCGGCTGTCCTTGGCGAGGTAATCTCTAAGCCTGCTTCAGGATCTTTATATTCTTTGTCTTTCATGAATTTTTTCATCATTAGTGCGGGTAGTAAGCTATAAAGCCAAGTATGATCATATAACTACCCATCATTTTCTTTTCGTGCCGCTCCAGGAACTGAAGGTTATAATGCTCCATCCCTTTAGAACCTTAATAAACCA
>JASLAE010000063.1 GCA_030147305.1 Cesiribacter sp. | reverse complement strand
TGGATGACTGGATCGCATCTCTATCGCCAGAGCAGCGAGATGATTGGAAGAGTGGAGAGCTATTCATGCCTGAGTTTTATACTGAAGAAGAACGAAAGCAGCACCATCAGCAAATGGGAGAAAGGCTAGATCGGGTTATGGAGAATTTTCCGGAACTCAGGCAATTGAGCAAACAACAATCAAGCTGGGTAAGAGCAAAGGCTTCTGATCTTGTACTAAAAGATTTGTAAGAATGGTCTTCTAAAATAAAAGACCACCTGCCAGTGAATGCAGGTGGTCTTTTTAATTAATTAGGCCAGGCTTTTTATATAATCAATTGGTTTAAGCTTTACACAAGGCTCTTGTACTTGATACGCTTTGGTGTAGCATCGTTACCCAGGCGTTGGCGGCGGTTCTCTTCGTACTGGGAATAGTTACCGTCGAAGAAGTAAACCTGTGAGTTACCCTCAAAGGCCAGAATATGGGTAGCCACCCGGTCCAGGAACCAGCGGTCGTGCGCAATAATTACGGCACAGCCACCGAAGTTCTCAAGGCCTTCTTCCAGGGCACGCAGGGTGTTTACATCCAGGTCGTTGGTAGGTTCGTCCAAAAGCAGGAGGTTAGCCCCTTGTTTCAGGGCCATAGCAAGGTGCACACGGTTACGCTCGCCACCAGAAAGTATGCCTACTTTCTTCTCCTGGTCGCCACCACCAAAGTTAAAGCGGCTCACATAGGCGCGACTGTTAATTTCGCGGTTGCCCAGCATCATGATTTCATTGCCACCGCTGATGTTTTCCCAAACGCTTTTATTAGCATCCAGTGTGCCATGCTCCTGGTCTACATAAGCAATTTCGACCGTAGAGCCCACCTCAAAGGTGCCGGCATCGGCTTTTTCGCGGCCGGTAATCAGGCGGAAGAGCGTGGTTTTACCAGCGCCATTTGGTCCGATAACGCCCACAATACCAGCCTGTGGCAGCTGAAACTCCAGGTTCTCGAACAGGAGCTTATCACCAAAGGCTTTGCTCACGCCATGTGCTTCAATTACTTTATCGCCCAGGCGTGGCCCCGGCGGTATAAAGAGCTCCAGCTTCTGTTCTCTTTCCTTAACATCCTGTGTAAGCAGTTTTTCATAATTGCTGATACGGGCTTTGGCCTTGGCATGGCGGCCTTTGGGCGACATGCGCACCCACTCCAGCTCCCGCTCCAGGGTCTTCTGACGTTTGCTTTCGGTTTTCTCCTCTTTCTCCAGCCGATTCTTTTTCTGCTCCAGCCAGCTGGAGTAGTTGCCCTTCCAGGGAATACCTTCGCCGCGGTCCAGCTCCAGGATCCAGCCCGCTACATTGTCCAGGAAGTAACGATCGTGGGTTACGGCAATTACGGTGCCTTTGTATTGTTGCAGGTGTTGCTCCAGCCACTGCACCGACTCCGCATCCAGGTGGTTGGTAGGTTCGTCGAGCAGCAACACGTCCGGCTCCTGCAGCAGGAGGCGGCAAAGCGCAACGCGCCGCTTCTCGCCACCGGAGAGTTTCGCTATTTTAGCATCGCCGGGCGGGGTGCGCAGCGCATCCATGGCCCGTTCCAGGCGTATGTCCAGCTCCCAGGCATTGGCGGCATCAAGTTTCTCCTGTACCTTGGCCTGCTTATCAATAAGTTTGTCCAGGGCGTCGGGGTCTTCCATCACCGCCGGATCGGCAAAAGCCAGGTTAATTTCTTCAAATTCCTTTAGCAGGGCCACCACTTCGGCCGCGCCTTCTTCTACCACCTCACGAACGGTTTTGTTGGGATCCAGCTGCGGCTCCTGCTGCAGCATGCCCACACTATAGCCAGGAGAAAAGACAACCTCTCCCTGATATTCCTTATCGATGCCCGCAATAATGCGTAGCAGGGTAGATTTACCAGCGCCATTAAGGCCCAGTACGCCAATTTTTGCCCCATAAAAGAACGACAAATAGATGTTTTTTAGGATCTGGCGTTTGGGCGGAATGATTTTACTGACGCCCGACATTGAAAAAATAATTTTTTCGGCACTCATGCTTTCTGTAATATTAGTAGATCAATATGCAAATTTAATTATTTTTGCTGCCCCAATTGGCTGGAATTAATTATTTTTCGGGAAATGCGGAAGCTGTCGGCAATTTGCGGCAGCCTCCGGTAAATGAATTACAACCTAACCTATTACGAGCGTGGCAGAACATCCCTATGGTTATGTTCAGGACGGTAAAGTATACCGTAAGGCATTTGGTGAGCATCCGGCACTGGAAATTGGCGAAGTAAAAGACACCCCAGAGGCTGCTTTTTCTTACTACGAGCAGCGTTTTCAGCAATTGCAGGAGAAAATCAACCAACTGGAGCTGGACATCAATGAGAAGTCCAACAAGGGTTCTTACCTGATGAAGCTCCTGCACCTGAAAGAAATATTGCCTCAGTACGAGGGTTTGGGTGATTTTGTGGCGCTTCGTGAGCGTCTGGAATCGCTGGAGGATTTTATCCGCGAAATCATTAACCAGAACCGGGAGCGCAACCTGGAAATTAAGACTGCGTTGCTGGAGGAAGCTAAAGAGCTGGAAGGCATCAGCAACTGGAAAGAAGGCACAGAACTGGCCAAAGATATTAAAATGCGCTGGCTACGTACCGGTAGCCTGGACCCTGAATATCAGGATGATTACGAACAACGTTTCAGTGATCAGCTGCAGGAGTTTTTCGACCGAAGAAGCGCTTTTTATGCCGATCGTAAGCTCATGATAGAAGAGCGGCAGAAACAATATGAAATGCTGATCTCTGAAGCCCAGATGGCCGTGCAGCAGCCCAATACACGCCAGGCCTATCATGATGTGCGCAACATTCAGCAACGTTGGAAAGACATTGGCAACATACCGGCAGAGCTATACAAGCCTTTGCTTTCCGAGATTCAGCGGATTACCCGACCAATACTGCAGCCACGCCGGCCTATGGGTGGCGACAGAGCCGGAGGGCGGCCACAGGGCGGCAACTATTCCCAGGGCGGTAGCTATGGGCAGGGCCGTAGCCAACCCTATGGTCAGGGCCGTTCGCAGGGCTACCAGCAGAGCGGAAACCGTCCACAGCGGTCGTATACCAGTGCTGCAGCCCCAGGGCAGGACCGGCTCGAAGAGCGCCGTGCGTTGCTGGATCGCATGCGTAAAATTGATGCCCATCACCGCAACGCTCTGCAGGCTGTAGAGGCTGTACAAAACGAATATAAGGAGTTAGGCTTTGTGCGCACACCGGAAGTGGTGCAGATCTCGGACCAGTTATTCGATACAGGTAACTTAATTCGGGAGAAGCATTTCCTGAATAAACTTGCTTATGCAAAGCTGCCGGGTATCGATCAGCAACCCCTGCAGGAGCAGGCAAGGCAAAAGCTGGGTCTGCTTAAGGAACTGCTGAGCAGGGACGAGCGGGAGCTGGAGACCTTCCAGGAAAACATGGGGACCCTAAGCGCCGGCCGTAGTGATGTGACTAAAATGATGGAATCGAAGCTCAGGGCGCAGCAGCGGAAAGTAAAGATCAAGAAAATGCTGCTGGAAGAACTTAAGCAGCAGGCAAATTCTTGATTTTACAGCCAGATCTTACCTTTGCTGATTAAATGTTTTTTGGCTTAAGCACAACCTGCAGGTGTCCTAGTCGTATAGGGCATCAAATTGAAGTTTAAATAATTAAGCAAAGCGTTAAATAATCAGGTTTTATTACTTTTAGTGGCATTTTTGCCTAAAAAAGTCTTGTTTCCCAGAACTTTTTAGCCTATATAATATGTAGGGCTAATTGAAAAAACATCAGTCGTAAACTTATAACAAATAATAAAGGAGGACACGCATGTACTGGACACTAGAATTGGCTTCCTACTTGGAGGATGCTCCCTGGCCAGCAACTAAAGATGAGCTGATAGATTTCTCAATCCGGTCCGGTGCTCCACTGGAGGTTGTAGAAAACCTGCAGGAGTTGGAAGATGACGGACAGCCATACGAAAGCATTGAAGAGATTTGGCCTGATTATCCTACAAAAGAAGATTTCTTCTTCAACGAAGACGAATATTGAGTAAGACCCCGCACGAGCAGCGGGGTTTTTGTTTTTTAGGGCGCTATTGTTGCACTATTCCCCCGGCTTACCGGCTGCACACCATACTATTTTTGCTCCCTTAGCAGGGCTTCTGCAAAGAGCAGGTCTTCGGGTGTGGTAATCTTCAGGTTCCTGTATGCACCATCAGCCAGATAAATCTTAATGCCGGCTGCTTCTGCCACACTGGCACAATCGGTAAAATAAGGCTGTTCGGGTAATTCGTAAGCTTTGCGAATAGCAGCAGCCCGAAAGGTCTGCGGCGTTTGTACAAGGCAATAATCCTGGCGGTTTACGCTTAGGCTGGCATCTCCTGCCTTGAGCTGGCGCAGGCTATCTTTAAGGGGAACAGACACTACTGCAGCTCCTTTTTCAGCAGCCACTGCATAAGCATTTTTAATAATGGCCGGTGAGACCAGGGGGCGCACGCCATCGTGAATTGCTACCAGAGCCCCATCCGGCACCAGAGCCAGACCGTTTTTAACAGATTGAAAGCGGCTGCTGCCGCCAGCCACCAGCAGGTGTGGGGTATTGTAATGATATGCTTCGCAGAGCTTTTGCCAGTAATCAAGATCATGTTGCGGTAAAACAAGCACCAGTTTGGCTGCCACAGCGCCAAACGCCTCCAGGGTATGGAAGAGCAGGGGTTTTCCCAACAGCGGAAGGTATTGCTTGGCCAGCTGCGTTTGCATGCGGCTGCCGCTGCCCCCCGCTACAATGACGGCATACAAAGGCTGTGTGGTAAGCAAAGAATCATTCATAGGCAGCAAAATAAAAAAGCTCCGGCAATGTGCCGAAGCTTCTAATACTTTTTATAACGCCTTTTTATCAGATGATCAGCATGGCATCGCCATAGGTAAAGAAACGGTACTTTTCTTCCATCGCCACATGATAGGCTTTCATTACGTTGTTGAAGCCCCCAAAGGCACAGGCCATCATCAGCAGGGTGCTTTCCGGCATGTGGAAGTTGGTGATCAGGGCATTGCAGATCTTGAATTCGTAGGGTGGAAAAATAAATTTGTCCGTCCAGCCTTCTGTTGCTTTCAGGCGGTTGTTGGCCGATACGCTGCTTTCCAGGGCACGCATAGAGGTGGTGCCGATGGCGCACACGCGCCGTTTATTATCCAGTGCAGTGTTTACTGCTTTGGCGGTTGTGTCCGGAACCTTGTAGTTCTCGGAATCCATTTTGTGTTTGGTGAGGTCTTCTACATCTACGGGGCGGAAAGTGCCCAGGCCCACGTGCAGGGTAACCGGATTTACCGAAACACCTTTCAGATCCAGGCGTTTCATCAGGTGTGGGGTAAAATGCAGGCCGGCTGTTGGTGCAGAAACGGCACCGGTGTGCTCCGCATAGATGGTCTGGAAACGGTCGCGGTCTTCCGGCTCTACGTCGCGTAAAATTTCGCGCGGCAGTGGCGTTTCGCCCAGCGAATCAATCATCTTGTAGAAATCCTCGTGCGAGCCATCAAAGAGAAAGCGGATGGTACGCCCACGGGAGGTGGTGTTGTCTATTACTTCGGCAACCAGTTCCCCATCGCCAAAGTAAAGTTTGTTGCCTACGCGGATCTTACGGGCCGGGTCTACCAGTACATCCCAGAGATGCATTTCGCGATTGAGCTCACGCAGCAGGAATACTTCAATTTTGGCACCTGTTTTTTCCTTGTTGCCGTACAGGCGGGCCGGAAAAACCTTGGTGTTATTGGTCACCAGCACATCGCCATCGCTGAAGTACTCAACTACGTCTTTGAAAATGCGGTGCTCGATTTCGCCAGTTTTACGGTTCAAAACCAGTAGGCGCGATTCATCACGGTTTTCCGCCGGATATAACGCTAATAGACCTGCAGGCAAATCGAATTTGAATTCTGATAATTTCATCGGTATTTTTAAAGCGTGTTGAGCGCTTTTTGTTTAAGCTTGCAAATGTAAGGCTTTCAGCTACGAATCTCTATGTAAATAGCAAGTTTTCTGGAAAATTGTTTTTAATCTCATAAGCCCACTGCGTGAAAACCATTAGATTGATTTTTGAGAGCGTACGCTTTGCACTGAATGCCTTGCGCAGTAACCTGTTGCGTACCACGCTCTCGCTGCTGGGCGTTACCATTGGCATCTTTACCATCATACTGGTATTTACGGTAGTAGACTCCCTGGAGCTGGGCGTACGCCAAAGCCTTTCTTTTGTAGGCGACCGGGTAGTGTATGTGCAGAAATGGCCCTGGAGCTTTGGCCCCGACTATCCCTGGTGGAAGTACATCAACAGGCCGCAGCCAATCTACAATGAGTTTGAGTTTGTGCGAGACCGGATAGAAGGTGCCAAAGCGGTGAGTATACAAGCCGGCCGCAGAACTGTGGCCAAACAAGGCAGCAACAGCACCAGCATTTACTTTAATGGCATTTCCTACGACCATAAAGATGTGGCCGACATACCTGTGGCCGAAGGCAGGTATTTTACCCAGATAGAATCAGAGACAGGGCAAAATGTAGCCGTAATTGGTTCTAAGGTAGCCGAAGAGCTTTTTAGCGGACGGGATCCCCTTGGCAAAGAGCTTTCTGTAACGGGCAGGCGCTTTCGGGTAGTGGGGGTTATGAAACAGGTAGGGGAGAACCTGCTGGATGCTCCCAGCAACGATGAAAACATATTTATTCCCTATAAGGCTTTTCAGAAAGTATTTTACTCGGGTAAGTACGATGGGGTAGGCTCCACCATTGCCATCAAGGGTAATGAAGATGAGAGCCCGCAGCTAGAGACGCTGGAGGCCGAAGTGCGTGGCCTGATGCGGCAGCGCCGGGGGCTGAAACCTCTGGAGGATGATAATTTTGCCCTGAATAAACCCCAGATGCTGGCCGATTTCATTACCGGTATTTTCAATGCCATCACCATTGTTGGTGCCATCATTGGCAGCTTTGCTATTTTAATAGGCGGCTTTGGCATTGCCAACATCATGTTTGTGTCGGTGCGGGAGCGCACTAACCAGATTGGTATCCAGAAATCCCTGGGGGCCAAGCGCTACTTTATTCTGCTACAGTTCTTGTTCGAAGCTGTGTTCCTAAGCTTGCTGGGCGGCCTGGGCGGGCTCTTTTTCGTTTATCTGATCATTACGGTAGTGCCGCTGTTGGTCGACCTGGGCAGCTTTGTGCTGGTCCTTAACCTGGGCAATGTGGTGGTTGGTTTGGTGGTAGCAGTGTTGGTAGGCGTTATTTCAGGCCTGTGGCCAGCCTGGGCCGCTGCAAAAATGGACCCCGTGATCGCCATCCGGACAGCTTAATTTTAGCCAGGAGAATGCATAAGGCTTCCCTTTCGAGCGAGGGGAAGCTTTTTTTAGTCTGGAGCAGGCGGGTGCTGATTCATGATTGCTCAGGTCTTACTGCTGCCTTGTTTGTTATTAATTCGAACTCTGCTATGTTAGTATGCTTACCATAGTAAATATAAAAGCTAAACTACCCTCAATAGCTGTTATACAGTAGTTGGTAGCCATTAAAGAAGACTCATTTAGCCACCTTCAACGCACAGAATCAAATAATATATCACCGTAAGACAGCTATAAGATGGAAATCAAAAAAGAAGACATTATGAAGATGGAAATGCTCTTGATTGAAGGTATCAAAAAAAGCGATATTGGATTTCTAGAAAAGACCATTCATGACAAAGTACTCTTTATGGCCCCCAATGGACAAATCATAACAAAGGAAATGGATTTAGCATCTCATAAAACAGGTCAAATGGTCATAGAGAAACTATCATCAACAATAGAAGAAATCAATATTATTGCTGACACAGCCATCTCCGCAACAATTTACGATACGAAAGGTAAAATGCAGGGTACTCCGATTGAAGGTAAGTTCAAGTACATTCGCGTATGGAAGAAATTTGATGATGGTTTAAAAGTTATTGCGGCAAGTTGCTTTCAAATCCCTTCATTTAAATAAGCTTTGAAAACTGTATACTAATATAGATAAGTATAGCCACTTAATAAAAATAAACAAAACGGCTACCAACAACAGAATACAGCAATCGCCCTCACAGCTTCATAGCAACTGTTATACTGAACCAGAATCTTTCGTACTTTAAGACCCATAGGTGCTGGGGCGCCTGCTTTATTCAACGGACGTCGGCAACAAGCAAAATAAGCAATTATGAAATTCAGAATAGCAGTTAAAGAAGATGTCCCTTCTATAGTTCAACTTTTAGCCAATGATAAATTAGGACAGTTAAGAGAAGCATTTAAAGATCCTCTGCCCGAACAATATTATGATGCTTTTGCAAATATAAATTCTGATCCTAATCAGGAGCTTATTGTGATTGAAAATGAATCAAAAGAGATTGTAGGTACTTTGCAATTGAGTTTCATTCAATATCTGACATATAAAGGAGGAATAAGGGCTCAGATTGAGGCTGTTCGTGTAAGCGAGGATCTAAGAGGAGAAGGTATCGGACAAAAATTATTTCAATGGGCAATCGATAGAGCAAAAGAAAGAAAAGCCCATTTACTACAATTGACATCTGATAAAAATAGACCGGATGCTATTCGCTTCTATGAAAAGTTAGGGTTTGTGGCATCACATGAAGGAATGAAAATTCACTTTGATAAATAATAAAATAGCCTGTTGCCAACAACAGAAAAAAGCAAGGGCTGTATCAGTTGTTTGCCATTGAACTACAAAACCTCTACCTTATCGTCCATATAGCCAAGCGTTGATCAGCCCCTGCTTTATTCAATGGACAAAGCAGGTTGATGAGCGCCTAGCTTTATTTAATTCTAGTGGCCAATTCGGCTGGCTTGTGGACAAAGACTAAAAAAAGGCAAGGTTGATTTAAAATGAAGACATTAAACTGGAAACATACCGACTGGTTTGCAAAGAATTTTATATTCACAAT
>JASLAE010000057.1 GCA_030147305.1 Cesiribacter sp. | reverse complement strand
CGGTAATGTATTAAGACTTACCTGCACGGGTCTGCCATCTTTATGGAAAAAGACCGTTTCCAGGTTATGAATTGATTTATTATTGGCAAGCGCTCTTGAAATGGGACAGTCAACCTCCGGGAAAGGGCTTCCATCTTCTCTTTTATAATGCGCCAGCTGATGAAAGCTCATTTTTTCAAAGTCTTCCTGCGAATAGCCTAATAGCTGTACTGTGGCCGGATTAAAGAAAGTGCAGTAATCTTTTTTGTCTAATATGATTAAGGCAGCAGAAGCATTATCTGTAATAAGCCTTCTGAGGTAAACAGACTGCTTTACATTGGTTAGTGAATACAGAATAATAAAAATCAGCAAACTAAAGAGCGTACCACCACCCAATAAAAATAATGGCAGCGTAGTACTTTCACCAAAATCCTGCCTTGCTCTAAAATATACCTGCCAGGTGTGGCCCCCAATGTGTATGGGACTTATTGTAAAACGTTTATGTCGTGTCTGTTCATCATTTTTGTAGAGATCATGAGAATCGAACAGTAGTGACGCCTCTCTGATGTAGGGTCCGTCAAAAATCTCTATGTCAAGATCCCTAAACCTCGTTTGTAAAATTCCTTGCATCAGATCATTGATGCGGAAAGGAGCATAAATGAAGCCTTTTATGGCATCACGTCTTTGTTGCACCGTATTCAATTGTAGATCATTCTGATAGAGCGGCAGGTAAAGATTAACACCATGTTGAACGCCTTCTTCAGTCTCCTGTACCAGCCTGATCATTCCGGTTAGCGAGGCCTTACCTGTGTCACGTGCTCTCCGCATAGCCTTGCGCCTGATCGAATCAGAAAACATATCAAATCCATAGGCGCGTTTGTTTCTATGGTTACTGGGTTCCAGGTACATGATGCCAGTGTAAAATTCCCTTGACTGTACTGGCCAGATCCTATAATCCTCAATGCCGCCTGCGCGCATTTTTTCTTCAAAAGCCTTAAAATTTTCCGGCTTAATAATATGGGCATATCCCAAACCCTGAATGCCTGGATAGTTTGTTTCAATTTGCAGGGCTGCTACAAACCTGCTCCATTCTTCTTGGGTAACCGTGTCTGATACAAAAAAAAGGCCCTGGGCACTTTTCAGGATTTGAATATAATCCTGAAAACGCTTTTCTATGGCATTCTCTGCACTTTCTACTCTTAAAGCGAAAAGCTTATTGTTTTGCTCTCTTACATTTGTGATGGCGAGCACATAAACAAGAATAGTTAAGCCTAACAATAAGAGGCTTACAATAAAAGCAAGGTAATAAGTGCGTATGAAAGCGTTTATGGATGACAAGAACATGAGTTTATATAAAAAGCATGCTGCTGCTGCTTCAGCATTTAAACGAAGCTACTCTGATCTTAGTTAAGACAACAGGATTTTTTTTAGAATCTGATTCTATTTTACTGCAGGTATTAAACAAGCAGCGCTTACTATAGCTTTCTATGATAGAATATGATCTAAAGGTGGATCATCAAGCAACGAAGCAGCTGTCATAAACACTAATTATATGAAAACTTCTTTCAGCAAAGCGGTATGGGCCACTACAACCTACGTTGTGGGCAAAAAACTTTATCAATACATCAAAGAAAAGCAGTTTAGCTTTAAATACAAAGTTGTTTTGATTACAGGGGCATCCCGGGGTTTAGGCCTTATCATGGCCAGACAACTGGCCAAAGAGGGCGCATATTTAAGTATTTGTGCCAGTAATAAAGATGAATTAGATATAGCACGCCGTGAACTGGAAGATTTGGATGCACCTGTGCTCGCCATCCATGCAGATATCACTATGCCCGGAGCAGCCGAAAGGGTTATCGAACAGACCATAGCCCAGTATGGACGGCTGGAGGTACTGATTAACAATGCAGGTAAAATGATGGTTGGTCCCCTTAAAAGCCATACGCAGGATCGTTTCGATGAACTGATGCAACTTCACTTCTATGCACCAATGCGCCTGATTGATTTTGCACTGCCATACCTAAGACAAACCAAAGGCCGTATTTTAAACATTTCTTCTATTGGCGGGAAAATAAGTTCTCCTCACCTGTTGGCTTACTGCGCCAGTAAATTTGCATTAACTGGATTTTCCGAAGGGCTGTATCCAGAATTGAAACGTGAAGGTATTACAGTGACCACTGCATGTCCAGGCCTCATGCGCACCGGCAGCCCCCGCAATGTTGATGTTGTTGGCGATCATGAACGGGAGTATAGATGGTTTAAGATCAGCGATTCATTACCCTTCCTGGCTATAAATGCAGACTGGGCAGCGAGAAAGCTATTGAATGCCTGCCGCCGCGGAGATCCGGCATATATCATGACAATACCCGCAAAGTTAGGAAGTTTGGTGCATGGTATCAGCCCATCGCTCGTTATGCATATGTTTGACCTGTTTAACCGCTTCGTATTACCCCAACCTATTGAAAATACGCGGGAAATAAAGGGCCATCAAACAAATTATGAATATGGCAGAAGTCCCATCACACGCCCAACAGACGAAGCTGCCAGAAAAAACAATGAATTACATTAACAGCATGTAAATACTCATTTCACCTGGCATGGAAGGCAGGTTTATCCTTTTATTAATTAAAGCGCTGTGCTGTAGTATTATTAACACCTTGATCTTAGGGCGCAAACCTTAACAGCAACGATAGTTTTTTTTGCCAAAGGTGACCATGCCCTTTTCGAGATCATTTTCTCCTCAAAAAAAAGCAGCATTATTGCACGACTGCATACATAGTAAATACAATACATGAAATATTTTATGGCAGTTTTCCTAAACTGCTTGTTTATATACTCGGCTGCCATTGCCCAGCAACCCGCAGACAGTCTGTTGCCGGAAGTTGTAATTACTGCTTATGGTGTACAAAGAGCAGACAGAAATGTACCGGCTGCAGTGAGTACGCTTAAGTCAGAAGATTTTTCAAGAACTGGTGAAGCCTCACCGGTATTGGCAATGCAACAATTGCCTGGCGTAAGACTGGAAGAGCGATCCCCGGGGAGTTACCGGGTCAGTATTCGCGGTAGCTCAATTCGATCTCCGTTTGGGGTGCGGAACGTTAAAGTATACTGGAACAATCTGCCTATTACGGAGGCCAATGGGAACACCTCGCTGAACCTGCTGGATGTGGCGTTGTATCAGCAAACTGAAATAATACGCGGACCAGCAGCCAGTTATTATGGCGCCGGCACAGGTGGGGTAATTAATATTGGAAGTTTGCCTGCTGATAATACTGATGGAGGGGCCCCTGAGGCTGAACTTTCAACTGGATCTTATGGCTATCATCGCATTCGTGCTGGCTATCAGAAAAGCGATTCTTCCAGCCGTTTTCGTGCCGGCATAACGCATTTAAAATCTGAAGGCTATCGGGAACACAGTGAGCTGCAACGGCAAAATGCCTTCTGGAGCAGTAGCTTCAGGGTAAGTAAAAAGCGGGAGTTTCAGGCAAGTGTATTACTGGCACGGCTAAATTATGAAATTCCCGGTGGTATCACGGAAGAGCAGTTCGGGCAAAATCCCCGTCAGGCCAGGCCAGGAACACAGTTTACAAGAAGCAGTATAGAGCAAAATTCATCCATTAATCAGCAATATGCTTTAGTGGGTATAGGTCAGCATTATCAACTTTCAGATAAATGGGAAAATAGTACCTGGTTTTTTGGGCATGCTTCTTTTCTCGATCATCCATTTATTACGGATTATAAACGTGATCTGGCTAGTGGTTTAGGCAGCAGAAGCATCTGGAAATTCAAGCATAACTGGGACGCTACACGCCTGGTCGTCCAGTTTGGCAGTGAAATGCTGTATGGTCTGGAAGTGTCCCGCAATTATGGCAATCGATTGGGTGAGCCGGATACACTTAATTTTGAAGACGAAATCAGATCCCGTACTGCACTTTATTTTCTGCAATTTGATTTTGATTTTGGTAAAAGGTGGAGCCTTACTACCGGTCTTAGTTTTAATCATTATACCTATGATATTAACAGGCTGGTAGATGTAGCCCTGGGCAGTCCTTACAGATTGGATAAATCTTTCAATCCGGTTTGGGCGCCAAGAGTTGCTTTGGGCTATCAGCTGTCCGATAACATGCAAGCCTGGGGACAGATCAGCAAAGGTTTTAGCCCGCCATCCTTGGAAGAAATTCGCACCAATGAAGGTAGTCTAAATGAATCTCTTGAGGCTGAAACCGGTACCAATTATGAAATAGGTTTAAAAGGTGAAATCCCAAATCGATACATTTCCTGGAATACTACAGCCTATTTTTTCTTATTGAATCAGACAATTACCAGTTTCATTGGCGAAAATAGCCCGGTAACCCTTTTTAGAAATGCAGGAAGTGCTCATCAGGCTGGACTGGAAGCATCCCTTCATATTCGACTTGTCCAGCGACCTGACTTATTGGTTACATCCTCTTTGTCTGGCGCATATCAGCGTTACCGGTTCAGAAATTATCAGCAACGAGAGCAGGATTATTCTGGCAATGCCCTGCCAGGTGTGGCGCCATTTACCTCCGCACTGACATTTGATGTGCTTTACCGGGAGAAACTAGGTTTGTTCCTCACCCACACCTTTACCGATGAGATCCCCCTCAACGATGCCAATAATTTTTATGCGCCAGATTATCATTTATTGCAGATGCGGCTGGAATATAGGCCTTCTCTTTTAAGAAAAGCGGAGCTCAGGTTTTTTGTAAGCGGTCAAAATTTGCTAAATGAAAGTTATAGTCTGGGTTATGACCTGAATGCTTTTGGTGAACGTTATTACCAGGCAGCTGCTCCACGGCATTTTTTTGCCGGGGAGCAGCTGCCTGGTAATAACGTTCACCAAAAGCATTCAGGTCATAACCCAGACTATAACTTTCATTTAGCAAATTTTGACCGCTTACAAAAAACCTGAGCTCCGCTTTTCTTAAAAGAGAAGGCCTA
>JASLAE010000012.1 GCA_030147305.1 Cesiribacter sp. | reverse complement strand
GTCTAAAGTTATCCTTTAAAGGATACGGTCAAGGTGTACATAGCCACCATCTACATGAATCAACTGGCCGGTGGTGTGACTGGAACAATCTGAAAGCAAAAACGCAACCATATTGGCAATCTCTGCCGAGGTAGTCATGCGTTTGCCCAAAGGAATTTTATCTGTAATGGATAATAATTTTTCTTCTGGATCGGGAAAAGAACTGATCCACTTATCATAAAGCGGTGTATAGCACTCGGCAACAATCACAGCATTTACACGAATATCGAAAGGTAATAACTCAACGGCCCATTCGCGGGTCAGTGCATTTCTGCCTCCATTTGCAGCGGCATATGCAGAGGTATTGCCTTGTCCTGTTTCAGCAGTTTTAGATCCGATGTTGACGATCGATCCCTTGCTTTTTTTCAGGGCAGGCAAAGCATAATGGGCCATAAGATAATAATGGACCAGATTCTTATGTAAAGAACTTATGAAAGCCTCGTACGATCCGCTGGCTAATCCTACCCCATCGTTTACGCCTGCATTATTTACCAGACCATCTATGCTGCCAAAGGCCTCTAGTGTGGCTTCTACTGCTTTTCTGCATTCTTCATTATTTGTAAGTTCTGCCTCAACAGCCAAACCATCTCCTCCATTAGCTTTTAACAGTTCTAAGGTCTGAAGATTATCCTGCTGATTTCTACCTACAATAACAGGCCGTGCACCCTCCGCTGCCAAACGCTGAACGATACCCTCGCCAATCCCTTTGGCCCCGCCCGTAACTATTATTACTTTATTTTGAAGATTTAATTCCATAATAGACTACAGTTTGAAAAGGGTAAAAAGATTTGCGTGCAACCGCTCCTGACATCAGAAAAAATACTTAAAGCGATACCCCTTTTTTCCAGGGAATAAAATCATCCTGCATCAATTGTTCAGCTTTGCATAATTTTTCTCCACTTGCAACCTGTAAAATTTCATTGAGCAGTTCCTCGCCCGATTGTTCTATAGATTTTCCTTCGGTGATAATATCACCATGATCAAAATCAATGATGTCCTGCATACGCCTGGGCAACACAGAATTTGTGGAAGTTTTAATTACGGGTGTGATGGCATTTCCTGTAGGGGTTCCCAAACCGGTAGAAAAAATAATAAGGTTGGCTCCGCTTCCTGCCATACCTGTTGTTGCTTCTACATCATTGCCGGGTGTACATAATAAATTTAATCCTGGCTTGTTTACATATTCTGCATAGTTCAACACATCCTGAACGGGTGATGTGCCTCCTTTCCTTGCAGCACCGGCTGATTTCATGGCATCTGTAATCAGGCCATCTTTAATATTGCCGGGAGAAGGATTCATGGAAAACCCGCTACCAATTGCCATGGCTTTATTGTTATAGTCAGTCATGAGCCGGGCAAATTTTGTAGCTATTTCAGTATTGACACAGCGATCGATTAAATCCTGTTCGGCGCCACACAACTCGGGAAATTCTGCAAGAATTGCTTTCCCTCCTATGGAAGCTAAGATGTCAGCGACATGTCCCATTGCCGGATTGGCGGTAATTCCGGAAAATCCATCCGAGCCACCACACTTAAGCCCTAGCGTAATTTTATCGAGGCCGGCAGGCTCCCGTTTCACCTTATTTACTTCGGCCAGACATTTAAAAGTTTCCAGGATAGCCTGTTGAAGCAAGGCCTCTTCAGATGGGAACTGTTGCTGTTCAAAGTATAAAACCGGTTTATTGAGCGCGGCATTGACATCAGTTAACGAACGCTTTAACAGATCCACTTCTGCATTTTGACATCCAAGACTAAGTACCGTAGCACCGGCTACGTTAGGATTGTTGATATATCCGGCAAATAATTTACATAGGTTAGCGGCATCTTCCCGCGTACCACCACATCCGCCTTCATGGGTAAGAAATTTGATGCCATCAATATTTTCAAAAACTCTCGTGCTTATATTCTCCTGTAAATCACTAAATCCGATTTCAGCATTGTGCAGGCGGTCATGTTGATAAAGTTGAATCAGGTTATCAACAAAAGAATCATATTTATCCGTTGTACTATAGCCTAGTTTCTTCTGAAACACGCTTTTTATATACTCAACATTTCTATTTTCACAAAAAACAAGGGGAAATACGATCCAGTAGTTGCGGGTGCCCACCTGACCATCAGGGCGGTGATATCCCTGAAAGGTTTTTATTTTCCAGTCAGTCACGTCCAATGGTTTCCATTGAAAATCAGAGGGTCTTACCTGAAATGGCGTCACTTCGTGGAGTGTGTTCTGAACAGTGATTGCTTCGCCCTGCTGAATAAAATGAAGGGCTTTGCCAACAACAAGACCGTACATAGTAATTTTATCTCCAGGTTCGAGATTACATGCAACGAACTTATGTTTGGATGGAATGTCCTGCAGCATCGTAAATTGTTCATTTCCATAATATATTATCTCACCTTTATTTAAATCCTGCAATACAACAAGCGTGTTATCATTATAATGTAGCTTCAATACTTTGGCCGACGTCGTTCTGTTATCAACAGTTTTCATGTAATTTCTATTCATACAAATATGCCTTTCAGTATAATGTAACAGTGTTGTTATTTTATCAACTTATGGTGAAAAATTATCTTTAATCAGTTTCTAATTTTTTTGGCAGTTATATAGGCCTGATATTTTGTTATGTATAGGTAATCAACAATTGTTGTTAGCTTCTACAGCAGTTGCATCTCTCGATTCAACGAAATTATCTGTTGTTAAATTACTCAAAGATGTATATTAATGGTGCTCTATAAAAGAGCAACCATTTCTTACCCGTTTCTATTGCCGCAACTGGGAGATTTCCACTTTTACATGTTGTCATAACTCTGATAAAATCTTTTTATCTAGCCCAATTATTCCAACAGCCTTTGCATAAACGTAAAAGCAGTTGGATTATGGTTTAATTTTCCCTCCATCTGAAGCTGGCAAATCCGGATGGCTCCACTCCCCTGTTTCTTCTCACATGCTGCACTGCTCCAGCTGCTGTTGGGCGTCCAGCTGGTAGTGCCGGTGCGCAGTATTTCCTCCCATCCTGATTGATTGATCATGCTGGATAAAAAGGGACGTATGGCTCCCGGCCGCTGATCGTACCAAAATTTAAAATCGTTTTGTTTAAACGAGCTAAGCATTGGATGGCCGGTGATGGAAACAAAATAATAGCTTCCCATGATGGTGCTGGAGATTTTAATACTATCGGCACCAATTTGATGGGATCCTACAGGAAGCTCCAGCAAAACCAGCTTCTTTCCCTGGCTAACCTGCTGGTCAATTGCTTCCTTATTTTTATGGTAATACCCCAGACTATCCATTAAAAATGCATCGGCGGCTTCCATGGTATCTGATAATTTCCATTGCATATCTCTGGCAATGTTTTTGGCTTTATGCCCAACGGCCCATACCGTTTTCTGAGATGCTGCAGGTTTAGGATGCACGGTGATCACAAGATCGGTTTCGTGCACGGCTTTTTTGTCTTTGGAGAACAAAGCCAGGCGCAACACCATATCGGTACGCACGTTTACTTCCGGTACCTGAAACTTTAGGAAGCCCTGAAATACACTCTGGTTGGCTTTCAGCTTCGCCTCTGCTTCATTAGACCAGAGCACCTTCCCCCCTTTTTCAAGCTGATAGTTGATCTGCTGGCCTTCTTCAACCTCAAGCTTATCATTGGCTATCCAGGCTTCTATGGAAAGGGATTCGTTGCTGTAGAAATCATAGCGGTCGGTGCGTAGCTGCACGGCTACAGGTGCCAGGGCATGCTGGTAGGCATACCAGGCCTGCTTAGGCTTCCGCTCCACGTCCATGATTGTTTTCATCCAGCCGGCAGGCCAGGCATCGATAAATAAATGGATTGCAAAACTTACCATTCGATTCTCCCTCCTGAAAGCCTCGGTGGTAAGCCTGGTCATGTCTGCCTGGTGCTTTTGGCTGGCCCCAATCCACCCCATTACATCTTTTGGCGTAGCATACCACATTCTGTGAAAGCGAAAGCTCTGGTTCATGGCAATTTGCTCAGGAGTCCAGGGTTCCTTCACCTCTTTTGGCAGCCATTCTTTTGGATAATGCTTCAGCATGGTACTATAATTATCCAGGCCTTCGGACCCAAATTCTCCGCAGGCAAAATACCAGTCGGGTTTTACGGGCACCCAATAGCCCTGGTGCATTTCGCCAAGGCCCAGGCCATGACCATTGTACCAGCCATTGTACACATGATTGTCTGGCAAACCGGGGGAGGGTGGATCATAATCACCATCTCCGGCCTTAATCACCCGGTCGGGGTTGCTCATGAGAATGGCCTGATCTGCTGCTTTGAAAAAGCGGGCAAAATCGTTATAACTATCCAAATGCCGGTGTGGGGCACCTTCAGCATTGGGAAAACGCTCGTTGATGTAGGTGACTACAATGTTGGATGGATGGTTCCTGACCAGCCGCTCCATTTCTTCGGCCTGTCTCACGGCTTCCATCCATTTATTTCTGCGCAATACGCCAAATAAGGGAAGGTCGGTCTGTGTCATCAAACCCAGCCTATCGCAATAATCATACACTTCGCTTTGTACCGGCAGCTGCGTCATGCGGATAAAATTCATGTTGGTGAGCTTGGCCAGCAGAATGTCATCGATCAGCTGGGCCCAATCTTTTTTCATCACGCTCTGCTGAAAAGCGCCCATGGTATTGGCACCGCGCAAACGTATGGGCTTTCCATTCAGGTACATCATGCCTTTGGGCACAGTTACCGTATCCATCCTGAAGGAACGCATCCCGAAATGCTGTTTCTTGTGATCTGTCACCCTATTGTTTTCGTCTACCAGCTGCACTTGTAGCTGGTAGAGCCAGGGGGTTTCGGGGTTCCAGCGTTTGGCACCCGGTATAGCAATCTTAAATTTTAGGAAGTTGACCCCTCCTTCCATCTTCAGGGCTGTTAGTTTATTATCGGTGGGTTTGGCCAGGTCGCCCACGCCGGGTATATGAATGGTAAGAGGCTCGTACACCTGGTTTTCGTACACGAGGCCTTTGAAATTCTGCCCGTATAAAGAATGGCGGATTTTGACTGCCTTTGGTTCTAGCTGCGTATTGTTTATCTCCAGCCATACTTCGGCGCTATCTGTATCTGCCAACGGCCTTACAAAAATATCGTGAATGTGCAGACTTGACCGCGATTCCAGGGTAATGGCCTGGTAAATGCCCATGGCCGGCGGGCTGTGGTGCCAGCCTAGGATAGGGTCGTTATAGCCCGGGCCGGTAGAGGCGTATATTTTATCGCCATTTCTTTTTACGCCATCATCGCCCACATGGCCTTGCATGGGATAATCATTTTCTACTTGTATCAGCAGTGTGTTTTCACCAGTGCCGATGTACCTGGAGATCTCAAATTCAAAAGGAGCAAAGATACCCTCATGGGAACCCAGGTAGTACCCATTCACAAAGACATGGGCTTTATAGTCCACTCCTTTAAATTTGATAAAAACAGCGCCTGCCTGCAGCATGGCGGCTGTAACCGTAAAAGGCGTACGATAGTAGGTTACTGCTTTCCCTAAAGGCGGGCCATAGTGCGGAAGAGTAACTGTTTCCCATTTGCCTTCGCCCTTCACCACCGCCTGAAAGCTTTGTTGATCTTCGGCTGTTTCCTTTCTCCACTGAAATTTCTCCAGGTTTACAATGGTTTTGAGCTCATTAAGTTCCGGGGCAAGATTTTGCAAAAAGGGTTTATACTTTTCGCGCAGGCTGCTTAAGGCTGTCTGCAACTCCTGCTCTGTATCCAGGCGCTGCATGGGTTTAAAAGCAGAGCGCTTGTTATGTTGTGCCGGAAGAACTATTTGGGGAAGTTGGGGAGGTTGGGGCGTCTCGAGCAAATGCAGCCGAACGGCCGCCGGTTTATTTCCAATCTCTGCCATGCGATCTGGCTGTTGTGCCTTCAGGTTTACCGTGAGTAAACAAAAAAGAAATGCCAGCCGAAAAACATCATTCATGGTAGGTGTCAATATGTATTACTAATTGTTTTCTTCTACTATTTCTCCCAGCAGCAGCAGGTTTCCTAAAAACACCTCCTGCACTGCGTAATTGTGCTTGTCATCAATTTTTATATCCAGCTGGGCAAGAATGGCGGCTTTATCAAGTTTTTCTGCTGCCAGGGTAAAGGTTATGGTATGTTTTCCATCCGGCAGCTCATCCAGTAAAAAGTAATGCGAACGGTAAAAAAAGCAATAGGGATCAAATCGTGGAAGCAGAAAGTCCTCCTGCTGATCGATACGCACGCTGTAATGGCCTGAAGTAGGTCCGATAATGTCCTGGATGCCGATACGCCTGCCTTTGAATGAAACGGTGAACGAAGCGCCCGCCTCGCTGGCTGTGTAAACCGTATCGAATAAGGGGCTAAATTTTTCAATTGCTTCGATAGTTGCCGGACTGACCTGAGTCCACGCTCCCCTAAACTTTACTGCTTTCAGGGATACCATCTGGGCATTTTCCCAATTGTCGGCATTGATGGGTTGCGGTAAAGGATGCTTTATAGGCTTATCTAGTTCAGCAAGTTTTTCAAAAGAGCGCTTTACAGCTTCAGTATAGAATTTATGGCCTGTTTCGGGGTATGGATGCACCCCATCGCCTGCGAACACGATCTTGTCTGGATGCTCTTCTATCTTTCCCGAAAATATTAATTTGTCTTCAGTTTTCAGTTTTACTACTTCCAGCCCCACATGGATGGAGGGAATTTTGTAATAATCCGCTACTTTTTCCATCGTAGTCACCACCGCAGGATACATACCCTTGCTTAGTGGTTCATACATGGTGCCGCTGAGGGTATAGATAAAGCAGATTTCGGTAGCCGGATTGTACTTTCTGATTTTTCGCACAATACCTTCCATAGACCGAATGGTAGTTTCTGCTGGTTTTTTATCATCGTTCACGGCAAACTCCACAAAAACAAGGTGCGGCTTATGGGAAAGCACGTCTTGTTGAAGCCTAAATACCCCAAGATCAGAGCCTGTGCCGCCTATTGCTGCATTCACATGTGAAATGATGGCTTTCGGATACTGCTGTTGCAGGTGAGCCACCGTTTGCTCCCGCCAGCCTTGTGCCGCTTCGGTAATGCTCCCGCCCAGGAAGGCAATACGCACAGAATCGGAATGCTTTAGCTGGTTGAAAAAGTTTGGC
>JASLAE010000004.1 GCA_030147305.1 Cesiribacter sp. | reverse complement strand
TGCTTCTGAATTAAGCGGGTAAATGAAAAGGCAAGTTTCTTAATAAGCTTTATACCTTAGAATTTGCAGGGAGCAAGAATAAAGTTAGGACTCTACAATCTTTACTTTATATGTACAGACCGTATAGAGCAATTACTCTGCTTGTTCGATAGAGGAGCCTACAAGCTGTGATAATTTAATTATAGTCAGCTGCCAAGACCTTGAGGGCTTTAAATCATTTAGTACCAGTAACAGTATTGGCAGTTTTAAGGAAGGCTACAGCATCTTCCTGTGTTGAAAAGACTTCTACCTTGTAACCGGTTAACGTTTTAAATGCTTTCAGGAGGTATTGCATACCCGTTTTCTGCACAATGCGTTCACTCCCTAAAATAGCGGCTATGAGGTTGGTAGGTAGCACTTTTTTAACCCGCGGAAATGCGCTGATTACTACCCAACCTCTTGCATTAAAGCTAACATTGCCAATGTCGCGCTGGTCTATGATGATGCGGTTAAGCCGGTGCTTTTCAGCGAAATCAATTCCCTTCGTCCAGAATAGCTTATAGGCATCATCAGACAGGTCACCCATAAAATGCAGCTTAACAATCTTATGGGTCGCGTCAAATAATACTTGTGACTGCCCTACTGTTTCTATCACTTCCATATTAGATCTATGTTTAAACTTTATCTATCTATGTTTGCTACGTAGCTCCTGTTATCGTCGTTGTATAGATCCGTTTTATGAAGCTGCTAAGGGAAGGGAATTGCTGTTTGATTTGTTTAATATTTACCCAAACATTAAACAAAAATGTGAACATAATTTGTTAATTCCAAGTAATTATAAATTAGTTTATAATAATATTGCACTAAAATTAAAGACGTTTTTTCTAAAAAAGGCTCTTCCAAGCTGGAAACAATGTTTTTAAAGGACTTCTCTTAATGATCTGGTTGGTTTTCCTGCTTCTATAACATCCAAATTAAATGCTTTCCAGAAGGGCTGTTTCTATCTTACTTGATGCAGCATGGTTTTTCCTACTGTGGTTTCTCCAAACGTTAGCATCCAAAAGCAACAGAATAAATTAGATGATGGTTGGAGTAGCTGATTATAAGATTGCCAATATCATTTTGAAGGTGGCCGCCGGGAGACAAATCTTCATCAAAAGCGCAAAGAGGCCCACATGTATTTTGAGTGCGAATAAGCTTTCCTGTGATCCATAGCTATGGCATGCAGCTAGCCATTTAAGGTTGAAATACTAGGAAGGTACAGGGCCTAAGGTAGCCTGTAGCCCATTAAATAACTTATGCCGTACTAAGCGCATAAATAAACATTATGGCTTTTCCAGTTTATTTTAGACTAAATAGTCAAAAATCAATACCAGTACGTAAAAAAACACAATAAAAACCCAACCTGCACCCTTAGGATACAGTATAAAGCAATACCGACTATTTTTTTATCTGCTATGAGCGATAAGTTTACAATCATCAACCTGCTGAACAAGCTTTCCGTAGAGCAGAAGCTCACCTGGAAAATAAAAAGCGCTTACGGAAATGGGCTGGGTAAAAACCTGCTGGAAATTCTTATCTACACTCTTCCACAACAAATACGAAAGGGCCAGATTGTTTTTGAAGCCCTCTCTGGAAAAGTCGTAAATGCACAGTATAGTGGGTATAACGCTGCCGCTGCAGAAAATGTAGTGGATATGTTGCTTGATGTGATTAACTTTGAAAAACATCGGAAAGCAGCAGACAGTGAGTTTAGAAAAACTGTTTCGGCCTATTGACATTGCCCCCCTTGTTTTTTTCAGGGTAGTTGTTGGCGGACTTATCACTCTAGAGCTCCTCGGCGAGGTGCTCACCAGTTACAGCGCCGATTATTTTCATTCGGAGTTTCACTTCTCCTATCTTTTCTTTGAGTGGCTAAAGCCCTGGCCACCCTTCTGGATGCACCTGCACTTTATTTTTAATGTGCTAATGGCGCTCTTTGTTACGCTGGGCTTTTATTACCGTATTAGTGCTGCCCTGCTCTGTGTTGGTACTACTACTGCATTTCTGATGGAGAAGTCGGTATACATTAACCATACCTACCTCTATTGCCTCACCGCTTTCCTGATGATCTTTATACCGGCCCATCGTGCCTGGTCGCTGGATGTTAAACGCAGACCTGCGCTGGCACAAAGTGCTGTACCTGCCTGGACTGTTGGTATTCTGGTTTTTCAGATAAGCATCGTCTATATATTTGCCGGTCTGGCAAAGCTTAATCCCGACTGGCTTAGAGGAATACCCATGAATATCTGGCTTCCTGCCCGAAGCCACTATTGGGTAATAGGTCCGGTGCTTGCCCAACCCTGGCTTCCATACCTGATGAGCTGGGGAGGTGCAGCCTTCGATCTGCTGGTGGTACCCCTGATGCTCTGGCATTATACCCGCCGCTGGACTTTTATGTTAACCCTGCTTTTTCATTTTACCAACGTCTGTATTTTTGGTATCGGCACGTTTCCATGGTACAGCATGGCCATGACTGCACTCTTTTTTCCATCGCACACTTTTCGCCGGCTGCCCCTGCTCCGGCATAAACTTCCGGCTTTTACACCCATAAATTTTAACCTTGTTCTACGCCCTGCCCTAAAAAAAACGATTGTTGCCTTTATCGCGCTATATTCAGTAGTGCAGTTAGCTATTCCGCTCAGACAATATGCTTACGCAGGCAACACCAGCTGGTCTGAAGCAGGTCATAATTTTAGCTGGCACATGATGCTGCGCTCTAAAACAGGCAGTCTTTACTATAAAGTGGTAGATCCGGTGAGTGGAGAAAAATGGCGCGTAGATCCGCTCGAATATATAACAACCCATCAGTATCGAAGCATGCAGGGCAAGCCCGACATGATTCTGGAGCTGGCCCACCATATTAAGAATAAATATGCCGAAAAAGGTTATGCTGCTGTAGAGGTGTATGCCCACAGCACCATTCACTTCAACGGCCGGCAAAATCTGCAATTTGTCGATTCAACGGCTAACCTGGCCACAAAGCCCCGTAAAATGGGGGTTTATGAGTGGATAATGCCCCTGCAGGAACCATGACCGGCTTACTATTGATACCTGCCTGCCTGGGTGGTGGCCTACTGCTACAGCGCCTGAAACCCCCTGTATGGCTGCCCCGTCTGCTTACGCATATTGTTATATACGTAGCACTGCCGGCCCTGGTACTGGAGAAAATTCCGCCCCTGCAGCTGAAGGAAGAACAGCTCCTTCCTATTCTTATGCCCTGGCTCATCTTTAGCATGGGCTGGCTTGGCTTCAGTGCACTGGGTAGAAGGCTTGGCTGGACACGCAGCACCAAAGGTGGTATTATCCTTAGCTGCGGACTGGGCAATACTTCTTTTATTGGGATACCTGTTATGCAGGTACTTTGGGGAGCAGCCGGCGTAGAAGTAGCTATTCTCGCAGATCAGCCAGGGTCCTTTGCCTGCCTTTCTACTGTGGGCATTGTGGCTGCCAGCTGGTATGCCGGAGACGAAATTTCACCCAAAGCCATTGCCCGGCGTCTGTTGCGCTTTCCTCCTTTTCTGGCTTTTATAGCTGCTTTTGCGCTCAACCTGTTTAATTGGGTACCGCAAGGTATGGTGCTGCTGGTTTTGCACTGGATGGGTATGCTGGTGGTACCATTTTCGCTCCTGGCAGTAGGGCTACAGCTGGAGTTAAAAGGCTTATTCCGGCCGCAAAAAGAGGTCTGGATTGGCCTTGGGTACAAGCTGCTTCTGGCACCATTAACTATCTTTTTTCTATATATACTTTTACTGCAGCAGCGTGGACTCATGGCTGTTGGCAGTGTCATGGAAGCAGCCATGGGCCCTATGGTTACGGCTACCCTAATTGCCGAGCAATTTGGCCTTAACCCACCTATGGTGCGCCAGACGCTCAGCCTGGGTATCCTGCTATCGTTCATTACGCTAGCCCTTTGGTATGGAGTGCTGATGGCTGTTAGCTAGGTATGATGGGCCTCAGTAATAAAAGCAGGCAAATAGCAGCAGCATTATGCGCACATTAATTCCTGCTGCTTTCCATTCACTACTTAGCAAAGATCTGGCTGGTATCCTGGAAGCTCTTAAACTCTAAGGCATTGCCGGCTGGATCCAGAAAAAACATAGTAGCCTGTTCACCAACTTCACCTTTAAAGCGGATGTGCGGCTCTATGATAAATTTAACACCTGCCGCCTTGATCTTATCGGCCAACTGGTGCCACTGCTCCCACTCCAGTATTGCACCGAAATGGCGTACCGGCACCGCATCACCATCAACCTCATTGGTTTTGGCTTTCCCTACTTCCTCGGGCTTTACGTGTGCCGACAGCTGATGACCAAAGAAGTTAAAGTCGATCCATTTATCTGTGCTGCGGCCTGCCTCGCATCCCAGTAAATCACCATAGAACTTGCGGGTATCTTCTATACTAAGAATGGGAAAAGCCAGGTGAAAAGGCGTATTATTTTGCATATCCTCGTTAAGTTTAGGGCTAAGATAATGAATGACAAGAGTTGCCCGTCGCAGAGCGCTTGTAATTATTCTTCTGCTACGTGCAAACCAATTTTACGTTCTGTTCATTTTTTAATACGCTCACATGAGTCCGCAAGAACTTAATCGCGAACTGGGTAATATAGACCTTTACCTGCTGGATGCCATTTTAAAAGGTTACTTTCCTGCAACGCATCGGGTATTGGATGCAGGCTGCGGCGAAGGGCGAAACCTGCACTGGTTTTTGCAAAACGGTTATGAGGTTTGGGGGCACGATCAAAATGCAGCTGCCATCAGAATGTTACGCTTTGTTGCTAATAGCCTGCAGAAGGGATATCCAACGGATCGATTCACAACCGGTGGAATAGAAGAAATGCCTTATGCAGATGCCTCTTTCGATGCTATTGTCTGCAGTGCAGTACTTCATTTTGCAGACAACAGGGATCATTTTAAAAAGATGTGGGCCGAACTCTGGCGCGTTCTTAAGCCGGGGGGTAATCTCTTTATCAGGACTGCTACCCTGCATGGTTTTTCATCTCAGGAACTGCAATCCGATAACAACGGCCGCTATTTGCTGCCCGACGGCAGTTACCGTTTTTTACTCAGTGAGCAGCTGCTGGAAGAATTACTTGAAAAGTACCCAGTGCAATGGCTGGAGCCACAAAAATCCGTGCTTGTTATCAATCAGCGCAGCATGGGAGTTTTGATGCTTCAAAAAACAATTCAATAGTCTGAATAGTAATCTAGCATATGGAGGAACCTTCTACTATTAAATATGCCTCGTTCTGGCTTCGCCTCTTGGCATTCATCATTGATTACTTCCTGGTCATATTCGTGCTCAGCATTATCATTGCATTTATCATCACGATTGGCTTCGCAGAACTGGGACCTCAAATTGTAGAGCAGGGCGATGATCTTGTAAGAAATCTTACCGAAAGCTGGCCTCCGGCGCCATATGTTTTTGTAGGTGTTTTCTGGCTTTACTTTGCCCTGATGCATAGTAGCCCCTGGGGTGCTACTGTTGGCAAGCGAATTTTTGGTTTGTATGTTGCCGATGCCCAGGGCAACCGCATTAACTTTTGGCAGGCTACTATCCGCTTTTTAGGCAAGATCATTTCCTTTGGCATCTTTTTAATTGGCTTTTTAGTAGCCCTTTTTCATCCTCAAAGGCAGGCATTACACGATCTTATTGCTAAAACCTATGTGAGGCAATGGTGAAAATATTAGTAACACATAGTTATTAATTAACCGTTAGTTACTCATTGACCTGCTTCCCCTCATTACATTGATTTCCGAATCGTCTGTTACGATTGACCAGACACTGCCTTCCTATCAGGTTAAATATATTGTAACATAATAAACCACCTATTATCCGGTAATAACATATTACAAATAATATATTCTACCCTTCTGCTGCCCTTAGGTTAAGGGCATTTAATAGCGTTTGATCCAGCTAGTAATAATGCCCTTAACCTTTTTAAACAAGTTGTATTTATTATCAGGTAACACAGTATTACGAATGAATCACTGTAACCTTTTGAATCTAACCCAGCTTTATAAAAAAGCTCATATATAATGTGCAGCAGGGTAAATAAGATCTAATAATGAATAACAGGAACAGCTCGAATGATAGGTTTTCCTTGGGTGTCTTTCTAATATGCCACAAGCAATTTGAGAACATAAAACTGTAGCATGTGATCCGATAAAACACGAGGGTATGTTTTTGGTTAACTGTAAGTACCATGCACAGGGGGTTACTGTTAAACACGGCTTTTACGTATGTAACAGGACCGGATATTGCATTTCATTTTTTTATTATCATGCTCCTAAAAGGAATTTTTTAATCATGACAAACCCCATTGAATTAAACGTAGGCGGCGTACCGGAACACTTTAACCTCCCATGGCTGATGTCGCTTGAAGACAAGGCCTTCGATCAGCTGGCAATTAAAATAAACTGGCAGGATTACCCGGGCGGGACCGGGGCCATGGCAAAAGATCTACGGGAAGAAAAACTAGATATTGCTATGCTGCTGACAGAGGGGGCAATCGCTGATATTGTCCGGGGGAGCAACTACCGCATCATGTCCCTTTTTGTAGACAGCCCACTCATCTGGGGTATTCATGTCCATGCCAGTTCACCTATTCAGGAGATTGATCAGCTCAAGGGCTGCACTTATGCAGTCAGCAGGCATGGCAGCGGTTCTCACCTGATGGCATTTGTAGATGCTAAATCCCGGGACTGGAGTACCAAGAAGCTAAAATTTGAGGTGGTAGGTAATCTGAATGGTGCCCGGGAAGCACTCGCTAATCATACAGCAGATGCATTCATGTGGGAAAAGTTTATGACTAAACCGCTGGTAGATGCCGGTGAATGGCGCCGTATAGGCGAAAGACCAACACCATGGCCCTGCTTTGTGGTGGTGGTACGGGAAGAAATCTACCGGGAACATGCCGAAGCAGTAGGCCGTGTGCTGAACATTGTGAGACAATCTGCACAGCAGCTTAAGTTTAATCCGGAAGCTCCGGCCATCATTGCACGAAGATATAACCTCAGACCGGAAGATGCCAAAACCTGGTGGGATGATGTTCGCTGGGCCAACAACAACATTGTACCGGTGCTTATGCTCGAGGAAATCATGAACATCCTGCAAGCCACTAACCTTATTCAGAAAAGCATAGATCCCCAAAAGCTCTGCTACGATGCCGCTCTGCTGGTCTAAGCTAGCAGGCAATTTGGGATCTGAAAACCAATGGCTACTTTGCTTCTCTCACAATACGGAAGCCTACGTCGTAGCCGTTGCCCGGTCCGCCACCATGAAAGAAATAAGTTGCATTTACCACATCCGAGGTAAAGCTCCCGCCTCTCAACACATGTACGTCTCCGGTAGTGGGCGGTACAGGGCCGGGATAGACCTGACCATTGTGGTAATCTTCCACCCATTCCCATACATTGCCTAACATGTCGTAAAGGCCCCAGGCATTGGGTTTCATCTGGCCTACTGCCTGCGTAGCACCTTTATTTGTAGCCTGTATCCATGCCTGCTTACTGGTTTCTGCCCATGAAAGTAAAGTGTCTGCGCCGGCTCTTGCCGCATACTCCCATTCAAATTCAGTTGGTAGCCTGTACACGGCAGCAGTATCCAGTGCGTTGAGCTTCTTTATAAAGGCCTGTGCCTGCTCCCAGGTAACCCCTTCAACCGGATGAAGGTCTGCATTGCCCGCTACCTTATCTGCCTGAAAAAATGAAGGGTTCGTACCCATTACTTTTTTCCATTGCCCCTGGGTTACCTCATATTTTCCAAGATAGTACGGCCGAGGAATGGTTACCAGGAACCCTGGCCTGGAATCCCGCCTGGCCATCTCTTCGCAAAGTTTATAGTCCTCCTCCGTCCACCGTGCATCTACGGCGACCTCCCGGGTATCTGGTGGTGATGGACA
>JASLAE010000489.1 GCA_030147305.1 Cesiribacter sp. | reverse complement strand
TTCAGGGCCAATGCTAAGGATGTGCAGCTCTGGAATCCCGTAGATGGCAGTGTGCGCAGCATATCGGCACAACAATCAAACAATGCTACATCTTTTAAACTGCACTTAGCGCCTTACGAATCCATTTTCGTGGTATTTAATGCTGATGCAGAAGCCGAAAAGGCTACCGTAAAAGACCAAGCGATTGCGCAGGAAAAACCCATAAACGGAAGCTGGGAGCTGCGTTTTCCGCATGGTTGGGGTGCTCCGGCCAGTACAGAGTTTCAGGAACTAACATCCTGGACTGCTTCGGCAGATACTGCCATTCAGCATTTCGCCGGGGTTGCCGCCTATTATAAAACCATAGAGGTAGCAGCTTCTGATCTTGTGCCCGGGAAAAGAGTATTTCTGGATTTAGGGAATGTGCACGAAATCGCCGACTTGTGGATCAATGGCCAGCACTTGGGCGAACGTTGCTTTATTCCTTACAGGTACGAAGTCACCGAATATTTAAAACCAGGCAACAACTATCTTGTGGTGGAGGTAGCGAATGTGTTAAACAACAGAATGGTGGGCAATGCACGGCTGCCGGAGAAATACCAGACCAGTAAATCCAACATCCTGAAAGGCCCTACACCCTGGGCTACCCCCTGGGCAGAATACTCTTTGGTACCTTCCGGCTTAGTAGGGCCTGTGAAACTGATCTGGTATTAACAACAACAATTTAAATTAATGATGATGGAGCAGAGGAGGAATTTTGGTTTAAAAGCTGCTGCTCTCAGGCATATCATGGGTGGTGCTAAAAAAACGGTGCTTGTACTGTCACTCATTTCGCTGATTGCCTCCTCCGAGAAAGAAGCTGAACCTGCCTGGTTCCCCCTGAATGTGAGCGGCGATTTTACCGGCAGCCGGCTCGACATGAGTAGCTGGCTGGATGCGCCGGCAGGAAAATGGGGATTTGTAAAAATTGATGGGCAGGATTTCGCTTTCGAAAATGGCAAGCCTGTGAAGTTCTGGGGCGTAAACATAGCCTCTGGCTGGGCTTTTCCCGAAAAAAGAGAAGCAGAGCAATGGACAGACTATCTGGCCCATTGGGGATTAAACAGCGTGCGCTTCCATAAATTCACGGCACCGGGCATGTCAAAAAATCTGTCGACCCAGCTGGCAGCAGATAAATTTGATCAGCTGGATTACTTTTCGGCAAAGCTCCGGGAAAAGGGCATTTATTATGGCTGGTCGCACATATATGGCCATAAACCCCTGGCTGGCGACAGTAGCAGAATGCTGGCCTATGGTGAGGTAAAGAATGTTGGCGGCGGCCACCTGAAAGGCTCCACCATTGGGCTGGTTAATTTTGCGCCCGACCTGCAGGACCTAAGCATTGAGCTCACAGTGAATATGCTGAACCATAGAAATGCCTACACCGGCATGCGCTATGCCGAGGATCCTGCCCTGAATTTTATTGAACTGCAAAACGAAGATAATTTGTTCTTTGCCACTGCCCACAACTGGATCATGGCCGCTCCCAGCTATAAAAAACTAATCAGCCAGCAGTTTTCGAATTGGCTGCTGGAAAAATATAAAACCGAAGAAAATTTAATCAGCGCCTGGGGCAAAAGGGCCATCAATGCATGGCCCGAATTTCAGGACCAGGAAAGCCTGGCTGCTAAGAATATTTATCCCCTTGCCCACCATGGTTACCTAAGTCGCGAGAGTTTCATAAATAATCCACATTTGCAAAAACGGCTGCTGGATACTGCTGTTTTTCTATATGAAACACAAAATAAGTTTTACAACCGCTATGTAGAGGCCATCCGGAAAACCGGCTATCAGGGTCCTATCGTAGCCAGTGGCTGGCAGGCGGGCGATTTTGTAGCGCATTATCTCAACCTGCACTCAGATTACCTAACGGGCATCATCGACAGGCACAACTACTTTGGCGGCGGACAGGGCCACGGTTTAGATACAGGAGCATTCAAGAATACAGCCATGGTTTCCAATCCAGGATCAGGTCTGTTAAGCACAGGCATGCAGGCAGTAGCAGACAGGCCCTTTGCGTTATCGGAATGGATGAGCCTTACCCCCACAGAATGGATTGCTGAAAGCAGCCCCATCATCGCCATCTATGGCATGGGCCTGCAGGGCTGGGATGCTTCCTACGCTTACGCCTCCAACCATCCGGGCATTACTAACACCCTGGAATCGCCCAAACATGGTGTATACAATTTTGATTCGCCCCTCTACATGCCCCTCTCACCAGCGCTGGCCCGTATGATCTATCGTGGCGATATCAGCGAAGGTGCAGTGGTGGCTTCTCGTAAAGTTTATCTCCCAGATCTTGCGGAAGGAAAGTTGGGCTTTGAAGAAAAGATCACCCAGGACAAGGATGTCAAATCTTTCGAGGGCACTCCGCAGGAAGCGCTGGCCAAAGGTAAAGTGGTGGTTGAATTTACCAGTAGCCCGGAAACATCTGCTATTCCTGCACTAGCTGATATATATAACAAAGCAGATAGCACAATCACCTCCACTACTGGCGAGCTGAACTGGAGCAAAGAAAACAAAGGCTATTTTACCGTAAACACTACCGCAACCAAAGGCCTTGTAGGTTTTGCGGCGAACAAACCTTTCAGTCTGGGTAATATCGAGCTGCAAACATCAAACCCTTTTGCAGTAGTACTCCTGACCTCACTGGAGAAGGAAAAAGGTCTGGACAATGCTCAAAGCTGGCTGGTTACCACCATTGCCAGGGCCAAAAACCAGGGAATGGAATATGATAAAGACAAGCAGAAGCTGTTAGCCAAAGGCACTGGTCCTGTCCTGATGGAGGCCGTAAATACAGAAATACAATTCAAAGGCAGAAAACCTAAATTTGCTTATGTGTTGGATCATGCCGGCAAACGGACTGATCAAAAGATACAGCTGAAAGGCAATACTCTAAATTTGAATGGTGCCAGGCACAAAGCCATCTATTATGAAATTGTCTTTTAAATACCTGTATTATCAAAACAGTAACTATAAGAAAAATGACTGTTGAGATTAATACCACTGCATGTAGATGAGTTGTCGGACATTATTATTGCTGCTAAGACTACTTCCGCTTCAATAATTTCAGGTTATGGTTGGCAGGTAAATCTTCTCCTCCTCATTGATTGAAATCACTGTTTCAATTTAAGTTAAATGGAAAATGCTTTTTGAATGCCACCATGTAAATTTATCTTATAACAGAATTTTGATTACACTTCAGGATGTTAAAGCTGGAAAGAGGAATATATCTTGGAACAAACAAACAGAACTTTCATGCCGAGGGTGTAGTAATCAGCGAGACCGAATATACCCAAAAGGTATTTGAGGGCTGGCATTATCACGATAACCATCATATAACCTTTATACTAAAAGGTGGTAACAGGGAGCACCGGAAAAACTCGGAATTTGAAGCGAGTTCTGGAAAGATCATTTTTTACAATAGTGGCGAATTGCATCGCAATGTAAACACCTGCCAACCTTCAAAAAACATTAACCTGGAGGTTGAAGATTCCTTTCTCAATCGCTATCATATCAAAATAGACTGCCTCGATTCGGCTCATTTTAATCACCCTGATGCCAAATTTGCAGTATTGAAAATTTATCAGGAATGTAAAATCAATGATGAGCTTGCTACTGCATCCATTCATGCATTATTGCTCAACCTGCTAAGCGTAAGCCTGCAGGAGAAACACGATCATCCATCTCCGCATTGGGTAAAACTGATAAGAGAAATCATTCATGATCACTGGAATGAAAACCTTTCACTGCATGATCTGGCAAAAATTCTACAACTTCACCCTGTCACGATCTCTAAACATTTCCCACAGTATTTTAACTGTACTTTAGGGGATTACACCCGCAAAGTAAAAATTGATAAAGCCATTGAGCTGATGGGCAGAACAAAACTGTCCCTCACAGAAATTGCTGCTTTTTGCGGATTTTTTGATCAGAGTCACTTTATCCGAGCTTTCAAACAATGGACAGGTTTTTTGCCTGGCCGATATAAAAAAATGTAACAGGCTAATTTTATACAATTTCATCTCCTGCTCTTCCTGGTATCTTTGGCTAAAGACCACTAAAAGAATACCCATGAAAAGCGTAATTAATTTTTTTGCTGCCTTTACAATTTTGGCCTGCCTGTTCTACTCAACTTCAGGCTTTGCACAAACACCTTCGAAGAAAGAAATAGAGCTGGCCATACAGAAGATGGCCCAGCTTATTGATGAAAACTACGTGTTTCCTGAAACAGGAAAAAAAATGACCTTGCATCTGGTGAAAGAACATAAGCAGGGTACTTTTAAGGCCGTAAAAAGCTGGAAGGAGTTTGATTCACTGTCCACCAGAGTACTGCAGGAGTCGAGCCATGATGGCCATATGTATGTGCGAAACGATCCCAAATGGGTGAAAGAATTTTTAGCGATAAAAAAAGTACCGGAAATAGGAGATTTTTCGGAAGATCCTCATTTCTATGGCAATGATGCTGTACAGGGAAACTTTGGCTTCAAAGAAGTGAAAGTATTGGAGGGAAACATTGGCTATATAAAGCTATCAGAAATCAATATATCAGAAAAAAGCCTGCCCGTGCTTTTTGCTTCTATGGCATTTGTTGCCAATACTAACGCGCTGATCATTGACCTGCAACATAATGGCGGCGGTGGAAGCGCTATAGGACATGTGTTCGAAAGCTTTTTCCTTCCCAAAGAAACCCCGCTGCTTGAATTCAGAAAAAGAGGAGAAGCCCCAAAACTGAGTAAAACAGTCGCCTGGCTTACAGAAAAGAAATATGATAAACCTTTGTATATTCTTACCAGCAATAGCACCTTTTCTGCGGCTGAAGCTTTAGCATATACCTTACAAGCCACTAAAAGAGCCATTATAGTAGGACAGCCCTCCGGAGGAGGTGCGCATATGAATAGCTGGTACCCTGTAAATGAGCATATTTTTATTTCCGTCTCTACGGGGGCTCCAACATTGCCAGGAACTGAAGAATCCTGGCAAGGGAAAGGTGTTCAGCCAGATCATGTTGTGCCGGTGGGCCAGGAAATAGCGTTCATCAAAAATCTACTTGGCGAAAAGTTAATGGGAAAAGAATAGATGTCTGTACGAACACTGTCAGGCAGTCTTTCTTAGAAAACCATTCGGGCCATCAAATCCATCCTGGCAGTACCATTTTTTTTGCTTGATGCATTAGTTAATGGTCACCCAAATATTAGTACTCCCAATATCATAAAGATTGATACAGATTCTCGCAGCCATGGTTGATTATGTATACCAAAGGGCATGCGCTGACTCACATGAATTTCCAAGCATAAAATCATGCTTATGTCTCATTGCTGATCTATTTCTTCTGGTTGTGCAGCACCCAGTCCTGGAAATTGACATTGCCCGGATAACCCCCCGGGGCACTCAGAAACTGTATGGCCCCACCTTTTAGGGTGCTTATTTTGCTGGAGGTGCCCTTCACAGGATCGTACCAGTAATAGTCAAAAGTGTCTTTTTCGGAGGCAGCCCGCAGATCTGCCTTCAGGGTGCCGCCCCGGCGCAGGTACATGACATACTCCTGCCCCGGCAGTGCCAGGCAGTATGGATCGGGATACTCCAGCACCAGCTCCGGATGTGGCACCATCTTCCACCATTCAATTTTGTTGAAAAATTTGGCCAGGTCCCCATGGATACGGCCCCTTCATAGTCCAGGGTATAGCGTTCAAATCCCTCCTCCAGCGGCCATACACCGCCGCTACCGCCTGGGGATTCGGGCACATGGGCCTCCTTGCTGTTATCACTCCAGCCTCACATCTGATACACTACCTTATTTTTTATGATCCTTAGCTGAGTCAAAGAAGATGCCGGATACTGCTGCGTTTTGCCCTCTAATATGATTTACTCGAATCCTTACACTACGATCAAAATCAAATACTAAATATTTTCCTTTTTGATAATTATGAATTTCCTGAACAGGGGCTAACAACTTCAAGGTATTTAAGTCATGAATTTCTACAGCAGAACGCCTGCCGTCGTTATCCCAGTCTAAAAAATATAAGGCAAGCTGATGGGTTTGGTTTCCTTTTATAGTAAGATCGATCGTCATGGTTTGCATAGTTGGAAGAGGATCCTGCGTTACGATAGCCCCCAAATGCCTGTTTTTGCCTGCAGTGTCTAGCAGAATGTTATTCCCCGGATTTTCAATTTCAAGGTGAATGTTAGAAGCTTTATTTAAAACTATTGAAGATGCATAATCCGGAAGTTGCTGTAGATTCTCGTTGTTTTGTTTATAATTGAATAGAATAAACCCATCAGATCCGTATTTTTTATTCCAGTCACCAGTTGTTATGCTATCTTGTTTAACCACTTCTATGTGATAGGCCCATTTAGGTGTTTCTACAGGCGTGGGTTTATTAAACTTATTGTAAACTACTTTGCAATGATATTTGCCTGGTTTTACATTGTTTAAATGAAAGTAACCTCCCTGAATGTTGAAATCACCCTTATTTTGTGATTTACCCTCCTGCCATACTCGCTTTTTATTTAAGTAAATCGATTGAATAGTATTTTCAGCAAGCGGAATGGAAATTGTTTTTGCAGTGGTGGATGGAGGGATTGTGAATTCTGAAATCCCGGTGCTGATATTAAAATAGACTGCGATTTGGCCATGGGGAGTAGGGGAGCTGCCTTCTACCCAGTCCAAACCAGTGCCAAGATGAGGGATGATTTGAAATGTTTTAAAGCCAGGTTCTAGAGGCTTAATCCCCAAGGTCTCTTCCGAAAGCCACTTTACTACCCCTGAACTCCATGGATGCGCTAAACTTGTGTAGCCACATTGATTGTTTGGCGGAGCATCATTTTTATCTAAAAAAGAATTCCAGCTTGGGTGAAACACCTCGAAGAAAGTTGTTCCACCATACTTTATTTGTTCTCCCCAGCAGTCTTTTATTACACTCAAAGCCTCATCAAACTTTTCAATTTTTGCCATCGCATTAATTATAAAAAATTGATTGAAGGGCGAATAGGATATCCTGTGCACACGATCAGTAAAATTCCTGTTATAAAACAATGAATCTTCATATGCTGAGGTCAGTCCTGTATTTATGGCATCTGCGGAAGCATGAAGTCCGTATTCATTCGGCCATGTAGTTTTACTCCTGGCCTCCTCAATTTTTTCATGCGCATAGGCTATATATTTTTTAGCCAGGTCAGCCTCACCAATTTTTTGCATTAATTGACCAAAATCTAACCAAGCCTTTATGCTCAGCATTGCGTAGGCATATTGACTTTCAGCAATGTTTGGATTTTCAAAGCCAGCACCTAGCCGCTCGTCCCAGCCATAAAAAACCAAATATTTAGGTTTGTCAAATTGTTGATAGGCTGAATCCAGCTTACTACTTGCCTGAGGTATATAGCTTTTTGCAAACTGGACATCACCTGAATAATTGACATAATCGATTAGACTTAAAACCCAATACAAGGAGTAGCTTAATATCCCGTTATTTTCAAGTTCTGTTCTTTTTAAATTTGATTTAACAAAATCGAAATTGCCAAATGCTACTAAAGAAGCAGCCTGCGCAGGATACGCATCACCCGTCCATGAAAACCGGTCGCTTCTTTCCATAAGAATGGCACCGAAATAATCTTTTTGGAAGTTTACCTTCACCGTGTATGCGCCAGTATACCATATGCGGGTTAATAGGGAATCGCTGGCGGAGAAGCTGCCTTGGTAGTTAGTTGGTTTGATTTGACAAACCAGCCTGGGGTTGCGGATATGCCAGGTTTTTGAGTTTGTGTGGATATTTATCCATCCGAATCTAACACCTTCATACAATTCGTTATTTAATTCAAGCCGATAGGTATTCCCCCTTTTTACAGGAGCTTTTGTTTTAAACCTGTTAACTGCACCTGCATTTAAAATTGCCGGTTCATTGTATTCACTTATACTTAACGTAATACTGTCTGCAAGGTCGTCAGAATCAAATTCCAGCCAGCCTGCGCTTGTTCTTCCAAAATCAAACCTGATAGAACCTGTTCCGGATACTTTTATCTCTTTTTCTTTTTGGAATTTAGACAGATCGAAACTACCAGCCCTGAATGTAGTATAATCAATAGGGTACAAAACGTACGACTCTAGTCCGTCAGTAGCTTTGGGATTTTTCCATCTATATCCTATTAATGGATCTGGGGATAAGGGAACTTCAGGACCTATCTTTTTTGCAGTAATAGCGGGATAAGGAACCTGAGCCTGGATAACTAACAAGCAGTTTAAAAAGACGAGAAAAGTAAGAATTATTGATTTGATCAACATACCTGATGCAGATTACTGATAAGGGTTATCGCGAAACCAAGCTCGTTCAGATTGAATAAGTTATATTCTTTGTCGCTGACATAAAAAGAGGTGCCGAAAGTCATTGTTCATCTATATTTTGGAGCGGCTGGATCAATGTTCTTGATTCAGCCGCTTCTCAGGTTTTCATACTGATCAATGATTTATGTTAATGCCTGTAATGGACAAAGTCTGAAGTTATTGCTTCTGGATGTGCAGCACCCAGTCCTGGAAATTGACATTGCCCGGATAACCACCCGGCGCACTGAAGAACTGTATTGCCCCACCAGGCAGGGTACTGGTCTTGGTGGAAGT
>JASLAE010000480.1 GCA_030147305.1 Cesiribacter sp. | reverse complement strand
AATTCATTGCATAACATCTAACCTGTTCTTGTACTTATGGTTTGTTGCAATATTAAATTTTATGTGTAAATATTCTACAGATTTTATAAAGAATTGTTATACAGGAGCTTAAATTTTGAAAAAAATAGAAAAAATTTGCCTCTACGTCTCATGCTTCCGCCAACCCAGGGCAGCCAATAACACGTAGCTGAAAAAAGCGCCAAAAAAGCGCCGCTCTTTAACGGCGCTTTTTTGGTAGCAATAGCATCATCAGGCATTTATTGTTGCCTGCTTTCCTTTCAGGTCCAGTACAAACCAGATCAGGTGTGCGATGATAAAGATTATAAAGCCATAAAGCGTAGTAATAGAGGATACTTTAATGCCTCCTGCCATCACTTGTTGTGAGATTTCGCCGGCCTGTGCAATGTACTTCATGGCTTCATACAGACCGATTAACTGCCCCAGGATTCCGCATACCAGCGCCAACATGCCAAAAAAGCGGATGTAATACAGGCTGCCAGGTGTGTAGCTTGCAGCATGGCCAAAAACAGTGGTAGCACCCTTTACAGCAAAATAAAGCATGAGGAGGCCCATGATCGACACCAGGCTCATGAATTCCCATCCGCCTTCAAAGAATAGACTAAACATGTTGTAAAATTTTAAGTGAAACAATCTTTCACAATCTTACGGTAGCACGGATAACAATGTGCATGCCATCGGCCAATAGCAGTAGAAAGTCGACAGATGGCAGCCAGGAAGCCTTGGTTCACCTTAGTTGTTAACCATCGATAAAAAGCGGCTTTTCATCGACTTTTGCTGCATTTGATGCCCATTTTTTACAATTTAGGAGAAGAAGTAAATTTTTATGCAGCAGGCAGCACTCTTTAATTTTTTCAGCACCCTGAGTGGCAGAATCTTGCTGCACCTGTTGTTCTGGCTAATGGCTGCAGCTTTCCTGGTATATTTTTTTGGTCATTTTTCTGCAGATTATCGGTACACCTCTTTATTTGTTTGCCTGCTGATGCCCATCGCCGTAGGCACTACGTACCTGATCAATTATTTGCTGATACCACGGTATCTGTTGCGAAAGCGTTACCTGCGCCTGGCCTGGTATTTTGCTTTTACGCTTATCATTTCCCTCTGGGCCGAAATGCTGGTGGTGATTCTGGCACTGATTGTCCTGGCAGATTACCGCTATGGCAATATGCCTCCCCTTACCACCAATATTTTTTTTCTGATGGTAGGGCTATATTTTCTGGTGTTTTTCAGTACATCTGTAAAGCTGCTCAAGCACTGGTACCAGGGGCAGCAGCACATCAGCGAGCTCCGCAGTAAGCAGCTGGAGGCATCGCTGCAGCTGCGCGAGGCGGAGTTGCAATTGCTCAGGGGACAGATTCATCCACATTTCCTCTTCAATACCCTCAATAACCTTTATGGGCTGGCCCTGGAAAAATCGAACCAGTTGCCAGATGCTATCCTGCGCTTATCCGGTTTGCTGGACGCGTTACTGTATCGCAGCCATGATAGCCTGGTGCCACTGGCGACCGAGCTAAAGCTGGTAGAGGATTATGTAAGCCTGGAACAGCTTCGTTTTGAAGACCGGCTGGCATTAAGCTGGAAAGTGACAGGTGCGGTAGACGCGTATGCCATTGCACCCTTTTTGCTTTTTCCGTTTCTCGAAAATGCCTTTAAACATGGCTTTTCAGAAAATACCGAATCCTTAGAGTTGTTGGTAGAAGCCCGCGTAATGGAAGGGCAGCTGCACTTTAGGGTAGTCAATTCCATTGCGGCTGCTGTTCCTGGCAGGGGCGCTGTGCCGGGAGGCATTGGGTTAAAGAATGTACAGAAAAGACTGGAACTGCAATATCCGCAAAAGCATCAGCTGGCTATCAGTGCTTCTGATACCCATTACCACATAACACTCGCGCTTAGCCTCAATCCAATCAATACCCCTGCCTATGCAAGCTAAAGAAGCGGTACAATGCCTGCTGATCGATGATGAACCCATAGCCCGACGTGTGCTCAAAAGCCATCTGGCACAGGTGGAGGGCTTTTCAGTTGCTGGTGAGTGTAGTTCTGCCCTGGCCTGCTTTGCCCATTTACAGCGGCAGCCTGCCGATCTGCTCTTTCTGGACATACAGATGCCACAGCTGAACGGGCTGGAATTCCTGCGGTCCCTCCACCAGCGGCCCAGGGTAATCATTGTCTCGGCGCACCGGGAGTATGCGCTGGAAGGTTTTGAGCTGGACGTGGTAGATTATTTGTTGAAGCCTGTATCGTTTGAGCGCTTTTTAAAAGCGCTTGATAAATACCGGCAACTACAGGCCCTAGCTCCCGACAAAGCAATAGAAGAGGGGGCACCGGACTACCTCCTGATCCGGGCCGATCGCAGAACGGTAAAGCTGGTGCTGGCAGAAGTACAGTATATCGAAAGCATGAGCGATTATTTAAAGATATACACCCGGGATGGCATGCTACTGACCAAAGAGAAGATCAGCAGCATTGAGCAAAAGCTCCCGGCCCATTTCCTGCGCATACATCGTTCGTTTATCCTCAACACGCACAACCTGCAGGCTTTTACACACGACTGTGTAGAAGTAGGGGGTAAGCAGCTCCCCATCAGCCGCAGTCTCCGGCAGGATGTCCTGCAGAAGTTGAGCCAATAAGCTAGCGATGTGACTAAAGCTTATTACGCGGTTGCAATTGCTAACAATTTTGATACCGCCAGCGCTACAATTCACCAGACATATTCATATACTTATCTAACCCCAATCTCTCTAAAAAAGAACTCTCTGTAGTGCAAGCCAATGGGAATTTCAGTGGTGCCAATAAATACCCGGTTGCCTTCTATATGACTGATTTTGGATTTGTTAATAATGAAAGAGCGGTGCAGGCGTATGAAAATTGACTTAGGCAGAAGTTCTTCCACATTAGAAAAAGTAATTACCGGCCTGATGAGCCCACTATCGGTGACAATTTTTACATTGTTTCCATCGGCTTCTGCGTAGCAGACTTCGGCGAAGTTGATTTTATAGATCTTGCCCTCTGACTTAATATAAGTGTGGGTTTCTGTCGCCGGCTCCTGCGTTTTTTTAGGGCTGATGCCTAGTTTCTCTTTGGCTTTGTCTACGGCCACAATAAACCGCTCTAAAGAAAAAGGTTTGAGCAAATAATCGCAGGCAGCCAGATCAAAAGCCTGGTGGGCAAACTCTTTGTAGGCGGTTGTAAATACCACCTGTGGGGGATTAGACAAAGTTTTCATAAAGGCTAATCCGTCTAAAACAGGCATGTTGATGTCCAGAAAAATTACATCGACCGGACGGCTTTGAATAATTTGTTTAGCCTCCAAAGCATTGCTGCAGCTTCTTATGACCTCGATTTCAGGCAAAAGGGCACAATATTGTTCTATGATCTGCCGTGCAATTGGCTCGTCGTCAACGATGAGGCATTTTAGTTTCATTTGTTACCTAATATCAGTTCTATAGCGTACTCCCTGTCAGATTCCCTGATTTTTAAATCATGCATGTTCTGGTACAGCATGTCCAGCCTTTTTCTCACACTCTCCAGTCCAAAGCCTGAATGCCTTTTGGTGAATTCCGATTTTGCTTCTGATCTGACATACGAATTTTTCACCGAGAACAAAATTGAATGCTCCCGGCGCCTAAGGCTAATGTCAATGAATATCTTATCGTCCTGGCTGTTTCTTGAATGTTTAAATGCATTTTCTACAAAAACAATTAGCAACATAGGGGCTACTTTGACTGTACTATCCTGGAATTCCTCCAGATTTAATTTTAGTGCTAATCTTTCCCCCAGGCGTATTTTTTCAAACGTTATATAATTTTTCAGGTATTCGATTTCGTCTTTCAGCGGTACAAATACCTCTTTGGCATCATAGACTGAATATCGCAAAAGGTCCGATAGCCTTAATATTAAATTTGGGACTTTCTCATGCTCTGAAATGGAGAGTCCATATAAATTATTAAGTGTATTGAATAAGAAATGGGGGCTGAGCTGCGACTGGAGTACCTGTAACTCGCTTTTGGTATGGGCAAGGGCGTTTTGAGCAGACAAGATATTGGTTTTGATGCGGTTTCTGACAAGGCTAATGGTCGCTCCCACAAAACCACTTACCAGAAACAACATTAATACGGTAAAAAAGAAGTGCATAAACTCGGTGTGGGCTATCATTTTATTGATTAGCAGACCAATGGTGAAGCACCCCAGGAGGATCAATAATCCTAAGCAGAAGAAGATAATGTTTTGGGAGCGGGGATCAGCTTTGAACCATGCCCGGGACACATATCTGCCGGAAAAGAGTCCTGTCATTAAGATAGTGGTAATACCCAGGGCAAATTCTAAGGCAACAGTTGGCATGGCAATTCCAATAAGCCACCAGAAAATGGAAAAAATGCAGATAGCAAGGAAAATCCAAAGCCCTGTTTTTTGAAAAGAAGTACTCATGGTCTTAGCGTTCTTCGCTAATCTACAGCTTTCGCATTGCTTTACTCAGAAACCTGACAGACAGCTCCTTTTCAGGGATGAACCAGTGGTTTTGGCTTATCGGCTATGGTTCATCAGCCTGCTCCCTGGTTCTGACCTGCAATAAGCGCTATCCATCAGTTTTATTTTCTTTAGAAGGCAGGAACGTACAGATTTGCTTCATCATATTTTAAAAGATTAAAACGATGGAAACTTTCAGAAACATTTTCAGCAGAAACTACGAGCAATATGCAGGCGTGTATAACATTAACATTTACCTCTTGCGATTGCTCTTTTTCCTGACCTTCCTTTTTGTAGGGACAACATCCTGGAATTATATCTTCACCTTTGAAGGCACGTGGGACCATGTAAAGGCCGTTGCATTTTGCGTCTGGGCAGCGTATTCAACCTTATCGGTTTTGGGCTTACTACATCCGCTGAAAATGCTGCCCCTGGTGCTATTTCAAATTTTCTATAAAGTACTCTGGCTCCTTGTGGTTGCTTATCCTTTATGGTCAACCAATCAACTAGCAGGCTCACCAGCCGAAGAAATGACCTATACATTTTTATGGGTACCCTTAGCGATTATTGCCGTGCCCTGGCAGTATGCTTTTAAAAACTATATTTTAATTACAAAGAAGAAAATACTCCTAACCTAACATTACGTAATTTTGCTGAAAGCGGGGATAACAGGAAAATACACCCCAAAGTTGTAGGGCTATCATGGGCTGAAAGAGGCAGGCATAGGAAGTGCTTCTTTCAGCCCAACAGCTATGTGTGTAAACAGGGAAAAATTGAAAAGCTTAAAAACAACTACATTTTTGGATTTAGCAGCATGAAGGTTTATCCTTTAAAAGTAAATTTCAATTATCAGGGTAAAGAAGAGGCTATCTATCCTGTTCTTTTAAAGAGTGAAGAGGCATTGATTCTGGTGGATTGTGGCTACCCCGGATTTATGCCTTTGCTTGAGGAAGCAGCAAAGCTTCATGGTTTCACCTTAAAAGACCTTACGGGCATCATCATTACCCACGACGATATAGACCATGTAGGGGGATTATTTGAAATCAAAGCCAGGTACCCACATGTGAAGGTGTTTTCCTCCAAAATAGAAGCGCCTTATATCAGTGGAAATGAAAAATCCCTAAGACTTGTACAGGCCGAAGCTTTGTATGAATCACTAGAAGAAGCGCAAAAACCCGGTGCAATAAAATTTCAGGAAATGCTCCGAGGTATTCAGTGAGTTGATGTGGACGATACTTTTTCAGCAGACGGAAAGCATTTTTTCGGGGATGGTGCAGTTGTAATACCTACACCCGGACATACCCCGGGCCATATATCAATTTATATAAGTGCTAGTAAAACGCTGATTGCCGCTGATGCTGTAGTGTTGGAAAATAGCGAATTTCATATTGCTAATCCCCAATTTACGCTTGATCTGGAGCAGGCGTTAGTATCCGTAAAAAAGCTGTTGCAGCTGGATATTGAAACCATGATATGTTATCATGGAGGGGTTATAGAAGATAAAATTAACCAAAAATTAGAAAGGCTGGTGGCGCGCTATAGCGACAAATAATATGACCGCCTATTGAGTGTAACAGCCTGCTGCCTTGTACAAAGAGCAGCGGTTGGCATGAACTAAACCACTTAGGCCCACAGCGCAACCGCAACATTAAAACTTAAAAGCCAAGAAAATGACAAACAACAGTTTGCCCATGGTTGAGACACAAATGCTCATTAGAAAGCCTGCTGCAATGGTTTTTCAGGCTTTTGTGGATCCTGCCATCACCAAGAATTTTTGGTTTACCAAAGCAAGCAGCAAGCTGGAAGTTGGTAAAACCATTACCTGGACATGGGAAATATATGGTGTATCCACACAGATCCTTGTAAAGGAGATGGTGCAAAACGAAAAGATTATCATTGAGTGGGATGAACCGGCAACCACGGTAGAATTTCTATTTACGGCACTGGCAGAAGACAGGACCTATGTGATCATCCGAAATTACGGCTTTGGCAGCTCAGGCGATGCGCTAATCGCTGCCATCAAAGACAATACAGGTGGTTTTACAACAGTATTGGATGGCTTAAAGGCCTACCTGGAACACGGTATCAATTTAAACCTGATCGCAGACAAATTTCCAAAAGATGTAACCCAGCACGGAAAATAGTGCTTTGTACTGCAATAGCGTGATGGTTTTTTGAAGACTAAACCAGCCAGTGGGGTATACAGCTTTGCTACCCCAGCTGTTATACTCTTTTGCCGGTAGATTAACAGCAAAGGGTGAAGCGCGCTTATGGCTTGCCCCGG
>JASLAE010000460.1 GCA_030147305.1 Cesiribacter sp. | reverse complement strand
ATTGCGTTGAAGCATAGGCACATTAGCATGGCAGCAACGAGTGATTTCATTTGTAGGCTGAATGAGCGCGTGACTGCTTAGAAATTATTGAGTGTAGGTAAAAGTTACAATCTTTGCTTGTACTTGCACTGCATCCACTTTATTTAATTTTCGCAAAATCACGACTTGGTAAAACATCCAACATTATCATGCCCCACATCGCTTCTGCTGTTAGCAGGCGCTCTTAAACTGCAGGTTAATGAAATGTATGCGAAGCTATTTGCCGGAGCAAGCAACGCTGAAAGCTATTAGGGGGAGTACTTGATTCTGTTGTTGGCGGATGGCAAGTTTATTTGCCTATATATAACGTTTTCAAAAGATTATCTAGTTTATCAAAATTCTCTTCATTTTTATCAACCGCAAAACGTTTTATCTTATCACACGCTTCAACTGAATCAAAGATCATTCGAAAGGTAATTCTAGTCCGATCAGTTTCAATTTCTTCAAAAGTTGCACATACGTGGAATAGTGGCTGAGTGAGCCGCTTCCAGTAAATTAAATTTGGTTTATCTATTACAAGAAATTCACATTCATTTTTATAATTGCCCTTTTCCGGACCCTGCATTACAAACTTCCAACGACCTCCCGGTCGAAAATCAAATACTTCAAAAGTGTTTGAAAAACCGTTTGGCCCCCACCAATCTTTTAGCAGATCGGGATTTGACCAGGCCGCAAAAACTATTTTTTTCGGAAAATCCAACACTCTAACAGTAACTATTTCCTGGTCAGGATTTGGTAGTGGAATGGTTTGTGTCATGTAGTTTGTCTAGTTTATTTACTTGCCGTTGACACCCCTTTATAAAAATAGTGGAGGGGTTAAGAGTCTGGTTTCTTCGGCCCAAAGTTCAAATAATAAAAAATGGGCGATTCACCCATTGTTTGAAGGCAGTGTTAGCGGCACGTGTAAGTAGTTATCTTATCTAGCTTTTGAGGATTTTGCTGTGTTGTTATATTCCAGACACATATTCATCCAAAATTCGAAATCGCTATTGTACCTAAATCCATTCGGTTCTATATAACAGTAGCCTTTATATGCTTTACCTTTCATTTTCATTGGCAAGAAACCATTTTTTTCTGCTATTACTTCGGTCAATGCAGGGTCAAAACGACACATCAGATTTTCACCGCTTACATTAACGCACATTTTATCATTAACCATAAAGGCCAAGCCACCAAACATTTTCTTTTCTTCAACTCTAATATTAGGAATAGCGCTTAAATATTCACGGATTCTATCAGCAAGTTCTGCGTTATAAGCCATTTTAAGGTTATTTTAAAAGTTACTGGTAAAATATATGTAGCAATAAGGGTGAGGGCTATAGTGTATACTTTATAACCGCTAACGTCAGTTTGTGCCGAAAGCACTCAAGCTAAAACTGTAAATTTTTTATCAGTATAACAACAGGTTTAGTTAAAATAAGTAAGGGACCAGCTGATGGAAAAAGCGTTGACATCTGACTATTACAACTAGTCTGGAGGCCTCTGTTACAGCAGATCATGCAGTGCGGTTATTGATGCTTTTAAGGATGCCCTGCCCTTCTGAAGATGAAACATTATAGATAGGGCCTAAAGCAACAGCCAGACCTCACTTTGAAGCCTCTCAGCCTTTGAAGTACTCCCTCTATGGCTACTAAAACCTGCTCCTTCAGCTATCTTGAACAGGAATGTTGCAGAAGCCTTGAGGAAACGTGGTTGCTGCAGGCACTTTGGCAAGCTTATCATGCCATTGCTGTGTATCTAAAAGAGCACACCCTGTCGTGAAAGACAAGTTTCAAAGCCCTGATAGGTTTCCTAATGTAAGCCCAGTTGCACCAGGGTAAGGAGGCAGCCATTGATGGACCCAGCTAAGAGCAGTAGATTCCCGAAAGCACAACTACAACCAAAGAAGATCGATCGTCAGCTCAGCCATAATCATGAATGCCTGGAAAGGGAAGTATCCTCTGATCCTGTGGTTGCTATTAGATTGCTGCAGCTCCGGCTTCTGCTACGGCATGGTCATGCTCAACAGTACTTCCACTTACGCCTATTGCACCAATGATCTCACCGGCAGCATTTTTGAGTGGAATACCCCCAGGAAAGGTAATTAGTCCATTGTTGGAATGTTCAATATTATACAAGGAGCCTCCAGGTTGAGATAATCCTCCAATTTCACCAGTATTCATATCAAAAAAGCGCGCAGTTTTTGCTTTTTTAATAGCGATATCTACTGATCCCAGCCAGGCGCCATCCATACGGGCAAATGCCACTAAATTTGCACCTGCGTCCACAATGGCTATGTTCATCTTTGTGTTTATGGCTGTGGACTTTTCTTTGGCTGCTGAAATAATTTTTTCAGCTTGTGTTAAGGTAATATTCATAGGGTTCCTGTTTAAATGTGCTCTGAAAAACGCTGCAGGGTTGCTGTAGTTCCTCAGTTAGTTAACTACAAACGCAAAGCATATTTTGTTGGCGGAATTATGCATTGCTGTAAATAATCGTCTGAGTCTAAGCGCTAGATAGCCTCTGATTTCCAAGACTGACGTACCTTCAGTTTTAGGACCGCTGTAAGGTCATGAAATTGGCAGTAACATATGCCTGCTGGATATCTTTTTCGCTGATGTGGGCGATGCGCCCACTCCTGACGGCACCAGGTGTGGATGCTGTAAGGCTTCACTTCCTCTCGCAGGCACTCAGATCAGCAGGGAATATTCCTTTGCTAACATTGCCTGATTTTCCTTTATTTTTTACCCCTTTCAGGACTTTTTCAAATAAACTTTGAAAGCAGATCCTTTCCCAAACTCACTCTCCAGTTCAATCTTTCCACCATGGTTATCGATAATCCTTTTTACAATCGACAGCCCTACACCTGTGCCTTCCCCATGCATATGTAGCCTTTTGAACATCATAAATACCTTCGGCTTATCGGCTTCCCTTATCCCGATGCCATTGTCCTGAACTGTTAGCAAAACAAATTCCCGGTCATAATTTACTGTACTAATCCGGATATCCAGGGCGCGCTGGGGAGAGCGATATTTTATGGCATTGGACAGCAGATTATAAAGAATACTTCTTAAATTTTTTCTGGCGAAATGGATACTTGGCGCTTCCGAAAAATCAATTGAAATAGTTGCTTCAGCTTCCTCAACCTGTCTTTTTCCGTTAAGCATCACCTCTTCCAGAATTTCCTGGAAATAAACTTCAGAAATCTCATCTTCATTGATGCTTCCAACTTTAGCTACTTCTGTAAGGTCTTTAATTGCATTGTTAAACTTATCGATAGACTGGTGAATCATTGCCATCACTGACGTTATTAAGGGAGTGCCCAGAAATTCCGGACCCAAATTATGTTCAAGTACGTTCACCAGCCCTTCAATATTATGAATAGGAGCTTTCAGATCGTGCGAAGCAGTATAGACAAAATTATCCAGGTCATTATTAATGCGTAGGAGCTGGGCGTTTTTAGCTTCCAGCGCTTTCTCCGTCTCCTTCCGCTCGGTAATATCCTGCACTTCGAGGACCAGTCCTTTTAGCTTTTCATGGTCCCAGATAGCACTGGCAGAGCAGAGGACAGGATAAAAAGAGCCGTCTTTATGGATGAAAATATCCTCGTGATTTTTTAGCTGCCCAAGAGAAAAAACGATTTTCCCGATGGTACATTCTTTCATTGGAAACGGTGAACCATCTGGATGCAGGTAATGGGTCAGATCGTGCAGCACTTTCCCCCGTGCCTCCTCAAAAGTAAAACCGCTTATCCTTTCAGCTGCAGGATTCATGAAAGTGGTTTTTCCTTCCGCATCCATCATAAACAGTCCTACGGTAGCATTATCCGTGATAAGGTTAGTCAACTGGCTCTGGTAGGCCAACCTTTCTTTTGTCCATTTCAGATCGCTGACATCAACACAACTACTGACATAACTTGTAAAAGTACCATTGGAGCTAAAGCAAGGAGAAATCACGGCCAGTTGCCATCGATACCCCCCCTCCTTACTTAAAAGACGAAACTCTTTTTTTAAAACTTCACGTTTCTCAAATGCATTTTTATACGCCCGGATAAAATCTTCCCGATCAGCGGGATGAAAGAATTCAGCCCATCCATCATCAAGTAACTCCTGCATGGAGCGGCCGGTAAGCTTTAACCATTCCTGATTAAAATAAACTGCTTTCCCCGATTCATCTGTATGTGCTACCAAAATACCAGAAGCCTCTGCCATAATTCGGAAACGTTCCTCACTTACTCTAAGGGCTTCTTCCATTTTCTTGCGCTCAGTTACATCATTGGCAATACCCACTATCCGAATGGGCTGCCCATGCTCTTCCGATATTAATTTCCCTTTTGAGTGCAGGTAAATATAATGTCCTTGCTGGTGCTGGATCCGGTATTCCTCCTCATATGGGGACCCTTCCGAAATGGTACGGTTTATGGCTGTTTCGACTCTTGCTCTATCGGCCGGGTGAATGAGGGACAACAAAAACTCAAATCCTATTTCCTGCCTGTCTTCTTCCTGATGATAGCCCAATATTTTCCGTAAGCGTTCGTCCCAGGCTGAGGTTCTGTTGTTAACATTAAGCTCAAAGAATCCATCTGCTGAACCTGCCCGTACTGCTTGAAGCCGCTGCTCATTTTCCTTTAGTTGCTGGCCGGTTTCCACATAATGATAGGTTCGGGTATATACAATGAAGGTTGCGACTGGCTTAGCATTTTCATCCAGAACCGGACTGCAGGCCAGGTCCATCCATATGTCTTCAGCGGCATCATCCCTGTGAACTGTGTAATGAAAATTTTTGTAAGAAAGGGTTTTGCCTTGAAGGGTCTGATCCAGTACGTTTTGCATAAAGTCAGCATGCTCAGGACAAACCTTTAAGTAGCTGTTACCCAGCAATTCGGGATGTCTTTTTCCTGCAACATCTGCATAGGCATTATTATAAATGGATATTCCTTCTTTACCCCAAAGAATCGCAAGGGGAGCTGTAGACTGGAGTACAAGGTTTACTGCTGAACGCAAAGAATGTGGCCATGAAAAAAGGGACCCCAGGCTTGTTTTTGACCAGTCGAAAGCGCGAATTCTTTCTCCCATTTCAC
>JASLAE010000380.1 GCA_030147305.1 Cesiribacter sp. | reverse complement strand
ACCTCCTTCCGATCGGGTGCCAGGAGAAATGATGCGTTTTATTGAGTGGTTTAACCATACGGGTCCTGGAGGTCCAAAGGAAATAAAGAAGCCTGTTATTCGCGCAGCCATAGCACATTTGTATTTCGAGACCATACATCCCTTTGAAGATGGTAATGGGCGGATTGGAAGAGCTATAGCCGAAAAGGCATTGGCGCAGAGTGTTAAACAGCCACTCCTGCTAAGCTTATCGCGAGCCATAGAAGCCAATAAAAAAGCCTACTACAAAGCCCTTCAGGAAGCGCAGCGGGACAATGAGATCAGTAGCTGGATCAACTATTTTGTTGCCACGACCCTTGAGGCTCAGGAGCAGGCAGAAAAACTGATTGACTTTAGTCTACAGAAAACAAAATTCTTTGATCGGTTCCAAAGCCAGCTAAATGACCGACAACTCAAAGCCATCCAGCGCATGCTGGAGGCGGGTCCAGATGGTTTTGAAGGAGGCATGAATGCCCGAAAATGGATCGCCATTACCCAAGCTTCCAAAGCCACAGCAACCCGCGATTTGCAGGACCTGGCAGAGAAGGGAATATTTGTTCCTGCAGGAGGTGGGCGAAGTACGCGCTATGAGCTGAATCTTGAAGATGTTGTAGGCTCTAAGAATTTATAAGAAATGGCTAATTCATATATTTAACAGGCACAGCATGAAGAAGAGGCTGGTTCTGGTATTTGTTGCAGTACCTCTGCTACTAGTTTATTTAAATCGAAGGCACATGTTTTCTAATAGTGAATTTTTAGAGCTAATGGACAATTCCAACGATGGATACTATCACCATTTTGTGCCGCTGGGACATGCATATTCTTATTTGATAGATAGTAGGTTGAATATATTTCGGAAGAATGATCTATGGGCGATTGCCATTGAAAGGTTAGGCTATAATCCCAGAGCTGGAGGAATCGATTTAGAGATTTATTATTATGGAAATTGCCTCCACAACCTGGAAGTTGAAAACGACAGAACTACCAACTACTACTTTGTAAGTCCTGTTGATTATGATCAGTTCATGGAGACAATAGACGGTGAATCTATAAAGCAGGATACAAAGTATTGGCTCGTTCGGGGAAAGCAGGTGCCCCTCAGCCATAACAAATCAGATTATGAAAATGCCGGAATAGAGCTTAAGGAATATCAGCCAGGGGAAATAGGCATTGAAGAAGCTGCCAGACTTCTTATTATTGAGCATGCCTCTCTTTTCAGAGCAACTGATGAAGAGCTATATAAAAGTATACCTAAGGACCTCAAAAAGATTATGGTTTTGGACGAGTGGTATCACAAAGATTTTCACATGCTAAAAAATGAGCCAATGACGGATAGGCAGCTTAGGCAGGCATATGAGCTCAATAAGCAGTTTTCATCTCCAGTAAAGGATATGTCTTTTGAGGAATTTGCAGCTTTAAGCCGAAAACAGGAGGAGCGGAACAGGCAAGTTGATCAGGAGGAGTGGGAAAATAATAGACCCAGCACCTATGAGACCTGGCAACAAATTGCTAAAGTTATAGAAACAGGCGATACAGCTTATTATCAGCCAACTTCAAAACCGAATACGCATTGGATTAACTTTCCGGAGTCTGGAAGTTTATAAGAACTGCTGGCAAGATTTTTCAGGCTGATATTTGATGACTTAAAGCAATGCGCTCACACAAAAGGCTATATCTAGTCTTAAAATTTTGTGAGTATGAAATTCGATGAGCTGGATGCAAGATTGCGAGTTTATGAGACCTCGCAGGACCGTTGTGTATTACCAAACATGTACATGGTGGCTAGGATTGATGGTAGAAGTTTCACCAGGAGAGATTCCAATAGATTGGCAATAGCAAGAGCCATGATTCTTGCTGTGGTATGGCAGACGATAGTGGCTGTTCAGGTTGTAGCTGCTCCGGCTGTGGCGGTGTTTAGAAGGTCTTAAACAATTAACTTATATTCATACCGTTATATCTTATTCATTGTTTAGTCATACCAAAAATTAACTGCTATGAAAGAGGCTATGCTGACCATCGTCCTGCTTTTAGCGACCCTTCCCCTGCAGGCACAAGAATGTCTGAACGTGAGATACAAACTGCGGGGCTATTTTTATGCCGGAACCAGCCAGGAGGATTCTACCGCGCTGGGTGGATTTTACGAAGATACCAATACCCCAATGATCATCAATGAAAGGATCAGACAGCTGGCCAAGCCCTCCAGATTACAGTTGATCGTAAAAATCGATTCACTGGCGGAGTTTGAAAAAGGAATCAAGGGTTTTAAAGTATTCCTGGTGAATAACACTGACGCTACAGTTTCACTGGAGGCGCAGGATAGCCGCCTAAATCTGAAAAGGCAGGTTTTTTACAACAATCAATGGCAGGATGTAGAATATTTGCCAAGCAGCTGGTGTGGCAACAGCTATCATTCTGTTTTTATTAAGCCAGGACAGTACTGGGATTTTACAGCCCCGTGTCTGTCAGGTAAGCATCAGGCAATGTTCAGGTTTGAGCTGTCAGTTGGGAAGATGGAGAAGGTTTATTCGGATGAATTTAGTGGTAGTTTTAACAGGCGCCAGCTAATCAAAGAGCAGGGACATCAACCAACCAGCATCATGGACCCCTATGATAATTAAAGGACACTCTGTTAATAAACACTCGCTTCTTTGAATATATCCTGCTTATTAATACAGATTTATGACAAGAGAAACAGTCAGGTTAAAAGATGAATTCAAAAATGCTATTCCTGCTACAGTAGGTTATGTGCTCTCTATACTCGCCTTCTTCATTTTAAACAGGCTGGTCCCAAGTGGACCATGTACACCCGGACCAGGTTTTTTGATTTTATTCGTCCTGCCTGTTGTAAGCTTTGTTTTGCTTATCTATAATCTTATCCAACGCTTTAGGGGCGGTGAACCTAATAAGTTAGTCATATGGATTCATTTACTTGTGTGTTCAGCCTTAGTAGTTCTTTTTATGCAGGGGTAGTCTTAAAGGATTAGTGTGGATGCCTACCTGGGTCTGCATGTGTTAAGAGCGTAAAAACAGCTACTTTATAGTAGTTATCTAGTCATACCGTTAGCCATTAGCATGAACAAGGAAATACAAGCGCAACTCCAGCAATACGCTGTTAGAGATAACTTTCCGCCAGAGGAATGGGAGCGTCGGGGGCTGCTACCATCATCAGCAGAAGTGCAGAAGCAAATGGATCAGGCTGTAAAGGACTTTGCTGATTTTCTGCAGGGCCTGCTACAGGATGATTTGCCTTTAAATCAATACCAGTCTAAAATACAGGCTTATTTAGACGACTGGGATAGCTTTGATTTCGATACCGAGGAGACAGCGTTTATTTTAGACGTAAAATGTGAGCTCATACAGCTGCTCGGCGTAAATTGCCAGGACCTGTTAATTTAACCCCAAGAAATACTTCTTTCTCTTTAGCTGACTATAAGAATATGATAAAGCAAGCGCTGTATGATCGTTTGGAGGCAAATAATCTCCAGCATCATATACCCAATTTTGAGCCCTTACTCCGTAAATGTATTGGCCTTCAATTGCAGCCAGTAGACGAAGACCAAATGCTGGTAGGGCAAAGTAAAATAGGTGGGCGACCAGATTTGCCAGCTGCTTTAGCATGGCCAACGGAAACGGTAGTGGAGCAGGAAAAAGAAAAAGTGCTGTACTTCTTTTCAAAGAGAAATAATGTTGAAAAAGTAAAGCCACTTTCCTTCATCGCACAGATCAATCTGGGGGATGTAGCTTCATATGATACGGAAGAATTATTGCCACAGAGTGGCATGTTGTACTTCTTCTATAATGCTGAGCAGGATGCCTGGGGCTTTGATCCAAAGGATAAGCAAAAGTTTAAAGTGCTCTATTGGAACGGAGATAGCGCTGCTATGAGCCGAGTACCCTATCCAGAAGCCTTGAGTGGGGATGCCAGGTATAAAGCAGCTGCCTTATCGCCCCGACTGGAAATCAGTCTCCCTTCTATGGAAAGCGGAAAAATAGATTTCCTTACAGAAGAGGAAGAGGAGGTATTTTATGAAGCGGTGTGCACTGATGGAGAAATCAACAAAATGCTTGGCTACGCCGATTCCATTCAGAACGAAATGGAGTTGGAGTGTGAGCTGGTGACCAACGGACTGTACTGTGGCAATCCTTCGGGCTACAGGGATCCCAGAGCCAAAGGACTTGAAGCAAATGCACATCAATGGCGTCTACTACTGCAGATAGATAGTAACGAACGCTGTGATATGATGTGGGGAGATGCCGGAAGACTATTCTTTTGGATCAGAAAGCAGGACCTGCTGGAGCAGTGTTGGGATCGTAGTTGGTTTAGTTTGCAATGCTATTGAAAAGGAGTATGGCTGCAATGAGAAGTATATTTCTACTCATTAGCTTGTTGATGCTGAAAGGACAAGTTGTTCAGGCGCAGCAAGTGTCTGTTAGCCGGCATCTGCCGCTGGCAGCGGTTAACTTTCAATCAATCTTTGGAACAAGCGGCACCGAGGGTAGTCAAACTATTTACTGCTTACTGGGCAGTGGCTTTTTCAGAACGCCACGTTCTTCCAATGCAGACAGCCTGATTCATGCATGGTTGTTGAAGCATCCGAAGGCAATGGTAATCCCTGTTTCTTCTTTTGGTCCAACGGAAATAGATAATCCAGATTCCAGGATAATGTATTGCTGGGTAGTACAAGGAGCAGATACCCTCAATAATTATCTGATCCGCACTGGCTGTTTTCCAGGAGGAACCATGTTACGACCTAAGACCTGGAAAGAAATGCATAAAAGAGAAAAGGATCTCTATAGGGGTACGGGAGAGAAGCCCGATGTCCAGGTGCATATCGATGAAGAAGCCTATATAGAATTTGTAATGCAAATTAAGTCAGCAGAAATCTATGCCCGCGACAATGCCTTAGGCATCTGGCGTGAAATAAAGGAAGAATAGGAGAACGGCAGCATCAATAAGCTTATGCCAGTTCCTCCTCAATCATATTACTAATGTATGCACAAATATATCTTTCACATTGGGCAACAGTCAGTTTCCCCAGCTGATGACTTATGATCAGTTCCGGGATGTAAACAATCCCCTTTCTAATAGGTATGGCTTTCATGGCTGACAAATAAGGCAAGGCTCTTTTCCAGTTAAGGGAATCTTCAGAAAAAGGAGTAATGGCAATTAGTAATGCATCCTTCAGCATGGCGGGTTCTAATTCTCCCATAAATCTTGTCAGTGCATACGTACACTCCTGGCTGTCCAGATCCGTGATCAAGATAAGGCCTTCTTTACTGACGCTGGCTGAAAGTGACTGCAGTGCATCCCAGTTAGCTGTCCAGTTCTCCTGGTGGCTGGCTGTTTCTATTTTGTAATCTATGATTTGGG
>JASLAE010000281.1 GCA_030147305.1 Cesiribacter sp. | reverse complement strand
TTGTGAGGCGTGAGCAGTATTACCGGAACAATGAGGGTAAAGCCCTGCCGCTTTCTGTAACTGAGAGCCGGCTGGGCGATTTAACCACTTTCGATTCACTTATGGTGGTAAAAACATTCCGTTTTGAACAGGACGAGCAGTTATTGGTGCAGGAAGGGGCGCGGGTAGAAAAAGGAACAGCCCTGGCCAGTGGCGACTTTATCAATAATATCTTTTATATTGATATGTCACGTATACTACTGATCTTACTTTTTGTATTCATAAGCATGTTGGTGCACAAGGCAACAAACCAACGCAGATTAACCGGGAGGATTTAAGTAATGACCACAAGTGCATTAATAACCATGATTCTGGTTCAGGTTTCAGTAACGATCATCACGATCTACTTTTTTATGAAGGTATTGAAGGCCCCTAAAAGATCGGAACCAGATAGTTTTGAAGATAATGAATAATTAAAAGGCGGCTTGTCCGCCTTTTTTTACTTTTTAATATTCTATGTGGCAACGATGGTTGCGGCTTATCCGCAATTTTTTTGGGTTCACCCGGGGAGAGGCACGTGGTTTTTCTGTCATGCTGCTGTTGCTTATACTTGTTTACCTGGCTTGGTTCCTCTACAGCCTTATGCCCGCCGATACCTATAATCCAGCAACTGATCAGCGCCAGCTCGACAGCCTCATCAGCCTGCTGGAAGCAGCAGATACTGCTGCGGTCAATGCAATAGCGGCTGAGCCTGACAGGCCTGAAAATACTACTGTAGAAGCAGAGGGTGAGTTGTTCCACTTTAACCCTAACCTGCTGTCGCTGGATTCTTTGGAGTTGCTTGGGTTTCCACCCTTTCTGGCACAAAGACTACACAATTACAGAGCAAAAGGGGGTGTATTTAGAAAAGAAGCAGACTTGCTAAAACTATACGGAATGCCTCAGCCACTTTATGAACGGCTACGGCCCTGGATACGCATTCCACCTCAGGCACAGCTTGCTCAAAAGAACAGAAAGCCTCCAGTCTCCCAGCATGATGAAGAGGGGGAGAAACCTAAAGCAGTTGCTGAACCATTCGACCTCAATACGGCTGATTCGCTGCAGTTGATCCGTATCAGGGGTATAGGACCTGTATTAAGCAGTAGAATTCTAAAATTCCGGGATGGGCTGGGTGGTTTTGCGCAGGCAGAGCAGGTACGCGAGGTGTGGGGGCTGCCACCAGAAACAGCAGATCTGCTACTGCAGCAGGCTTATGTGAAACCAGGATCTTCCCTGCGCCAGCTAAACATCAACACCGCCGAAGCAGAAGCACTTAGCCGGCATCCTTATATTAGCCCCAGGCAGGCGTCGCTCATAGTTGCGTATCGATCACAGAATGGTTCTTTCAAACAGGCAGAAGACCTTTTGCGCATTCATATGCTGGACGAAAATTTTGTAAATAAGCTAAAACCCTACCTCGTATTTTAGCAGTTTCGGCAGGCGGTTGCCATGCTGGCTGGATTTGGCGCTGCTATTTTTAGTATATTACCGAGCTTAGGCCTTAGCCATATACAAAATCTGCTATGCAACAGCTGCTAAAGCTATACCTGCGACGCCTCACCAATTTAACTGGCAGTAACCGCTCCATTCTGCTGCGGCGGCTTATATCCGGACATTTTCTGGATCTATGGGATACCAACTATTTGTACCCAAATCAAACAGCATTTGCGATCATAGAAAACATGATTGCCGGAAAAGATGCAGTAGTCTGTCCCAAAGCAGATCCCAGGGATGCAAACGTGAATACTGTAAGCCGGCGTATCCGGCAACTGCAGCGTACCACGCGCTTTATTGTGGAAGAAAGAGGTGCCCAGGATCTTTATATAGGTTGGCCGTTTATTACCGGCAGTTTTTCAGATGGCACTCCCATTCGCTGTCCCTTGCTGTTTTTTCCTGTAGACATTCAGGAAGAGGGCCAGCACTGGAAATTTGTACTGCGCAAAGATGTGAGCATTAGCCTGAACAAAAGCTTCTTATTAGCTTTTGCGCATTTTAACCAGATTAACATACCCGATAAACTATTTGATAAAAGCTTCAGCGACTGGGAAGCAGACAGCCGCCTGTTCCGGACTAAACTGTATAAATTGTTCAAGGAGCCACCACTGGAACTACAGTTTATCGAATCGTTCTTTGCCGATCAGCTGTCACCATTCGAAAACCTTTCAGCCCAGGCCTTGCAGGAATCTGTAAAGCCCGGAGAGCTGCAGCTGCAGCCACAGGGGGTGTTGGGCATTTTTCCACAAGCCGGTTCCTATATTGTTCCCGATTATAATTTTCTCATAGACAAGCAGCCCTTCGATAACCTGGAAGCGCTGATGCAACAGCGCATGTTGGCAGACCTGCCCAACCCTGTGGCAGTGCAGTATCCGCTGGTAGTGCTGGGCCAGCAGGTGCGCGAGGAGAGCCTTAATACCCCGTTTGAGATGGATGCCAGCCAGGAAAGTGCGATCCGTGCCCTCAAGGCTGGTGCTTCGCTGGTAGTGCAGGGACCTCCGGGCACTGGCAAATCGCAGCTCATCGCCAATGTAATTTCAGATTTCATCGCTAAAGGGAAGCGGGTGCTGCTGGTATCGCAGAAAAAGGC
>JASLAE010000246.1 GCA_030147305.1 Cesiribacter sp. | reverse complement strand
GAAGCCGCTGGATGCACATTATGAAAAACAGCATGCGCGATGTAAGCCCCCAATTTGGTGCAGATCGCATGGCGGATGAGTATTACTGGAAGCTTTATCAGATATAATCATCCATAACCCTTTATACTGCAGCCCCTTTTGTAAAAGAGGGGCTGTTTCTTTTCCTGCTGCACCAGCTGAAGATGTCGTTCAAACTGGCGGTATTATAATTGCCGGGTTCGGACTAGCCTTAATAGCTGGCCTTTGATGAAACAGCTGATGGAAAAATTGCTGATTCGTCTAAGATGATAAGCAATTGCCTTTGAGTTTATGCATTACTTGAGTGCAGAATTCTGAAAATTTGTAAATGCAATAGGTCCTGAATTTGATTGTTGTTCCACTCAAAGCAATCCTTTTTTATAGCTTAGGCAGCTATTTAAAATCTTTACATAAAATTAATATTGGTCTCTAGGCGTTTATATAGAAGTTTCTACTATACATTTGTACTGTGGTAAAACAACTGCCAGGTATATCTCCCCAACACAAAGCCTTCACGATCCTGATGGCTGTTTTGGTATTTGTGCTTGCAGTATTTGTTCCTTCTTACAGTGATCACGGTCAGGCATACAAAAGCCAGGAGAAAAGCCTGGTAGCTGATGCCACTTTCAGCAATGCTCCAAATCTGAGCCAGGCTCCCGAGCCGCTACCAAAGCTAAACGTTCTCTTTTTTGCACTGCCGAAGTTATGGGCAATGCTGGTTGCGTTGAATGCCCCAGAGCTACAGGAGTATAAGACAGTTTTTCTACAGTTCTTCATTCAGAAGATCAATTTCGTTTTTGTTTCTACCCAGGCCCCCTAAGCCTGTCCACAAGCCCATGTCAGCCTAATTGATCAGACACTGTTGTGTCTGCCCCAGGCTGATCTTTTTTATTATTTATTTCTATACAGCTTGTGGATCATTCATCATGCGCAATAAATCATTTATTGTAGTACTGACGGTGCTTGTCAGTGCACTTTGCTTATTCTATTTATCTTTTACACTGGTTTCCAGAAATGTTCAGCAGGATGCTGAAGCGTATGCCTTAAATGCGGATGGCAGCATTAACTTAACGCAGAAGCAGCACTACCTGGATTCGCTCTGGCGTAAACCTGTCTATAACTTTCTTGGCATCACCTATACCTACCAGGAGGTTAAGGAATACGAACTTAACCTTGGACTAGACCTTCAGGGTGGTATGTATATGGTGCTGGAAGTGTCACCTGCAGACATTCTAAAGGGCATGTCTGGTAACAGCACAGACCCTGATTTTCTGGCAGCCCTGCAGACTGCTACTAAGCGGCAGAAAGGAAACTCAGAAAGTTTTACCCAACTGTTTTATGATGCTTTTCAGGAAATAGCTCCGGAGCGTAAACTGGCAGAAATCTTTTTAAGTGCGGCGAATAAGGATAGAATTAACCTGAAATCCAGTAACCAGGATGTTATTCAGGTGCTGGATACAGAGGTAAATGACGCGATGGAGCGTTCTTTCAAGATTATCCGCACCCGGGTCGATAAATTTGGGGTAGCCAACCCGAACATTCAGCGCCTGCCCGGGACCGATCGCATTCAGGTAGAACTACCCGGCGTTGATAACCCTGAGCGGGTGCGAAAATTGATGCAGGGAGTGGCAAAACTGGAGTTCTGGCAGGTGTATGAACCTTCTGAAATCTATCAGACCCTAAGTGCTGCAAACGACTATTGGGTTAAAAATCTTAAATCTACTGAGGCCGCCAGCCCGGCTAAAACGGCCGCCGCCGACGAGCTGGCTTCGCTTTTATCCGCTGCTGATAGTACTAGTACAGCCGATAGTCTCGGCCAGGCTGCGGCTGAGAATTTGTCGCCGCTGTTCGCTAAACTAAAGTCACAATACGGCTTAGTCTATGCTACTGAAGATACTGCTGCCGTCAATGCATTTCTGAACAATCCGGAAATCAAAGCATTACTCCCTGCAGCACTCTCTTTTAAATGGGCGGTGAAGGCGCAGGCCATGCAGGCAGGAGAAAGCAGCGATCATACTAATGATCAATTCATTGAGTTATATGCCCTCAAAAAAGAGGGGAATGGCAGCGCTTCGCTGAGTGGCGAGGTGGTTTCTGATGCGCGTCAGGAAATGAATGAACAGGGTGAGCCTGCTGTTTCCATGCAAATGGATGGCTTTGGCGCCAAACAGTGGCAAAAGTTAACTGCTGAAAGCATAGGCCGCCGGGTAGCCATTGTACTGGACGATTATGTGTATTCTGCCCCGGTTGTACAATCGGAAATTCCAAACGGTTATTCGAGTATCTCGGGAAGCTTTACTATAGAAGAAGCTAAAGACCTGGCCAATATTTTAAAAGCCGGCAAATTACCAGCGCCTACAAAAATTGTAGAAGAGGCAGTGGTGGGTCCTTCATTAGGGCAGGAAACCATTCAGCAGGGTTTATTGTCTATGGTTGCCGGTTTAGGGTTGGTGGTAATTTTTATGGTCTTTTACTATGGCAGTGGTGGCCTGGTAGCCAATGCTGCGCTGTTGGTCAACGTATTCTTTATCCTGGGTATTCTAGCGCAGTTTAGTGCCGCTTTAACCCTGCCAGGCATTGCCGGTATTGTGCTGACCATTGGTATGAGTGTGGATGCGAATGTGCTGATTTTTGAACGGATCAAAGAAGAGCTTAGGAAAGGAAAGGGCTTTATGCAGGCAATCAAGCTTGGTTATGATAAAGCCTACAGTTCAATCCTGGATTCAAACATTACCACTTTTCTTACCGGTGCCATTCTGTTTATGTTTGGTTCCGGGCCGGTTAAAGGTTTTGCAGTAGTGTTGATGATCGGTATTGTATCCTCCCTGTTCACGGCTGTATTTATTACGCGCCTGATGGTGGAGTGGATGGCGAAAAATGATGCAAGGAGCTTGCTGAGCTTTTCGACGCCCCTTTCTAAACGCCTGTTCATGAACATGAACTTCGACTTTGTGAACATGCGCAAAAAAGCCTATATGTTTTCGGGGCTAATCATTGGCTTGGGCATGCTGAGCATTGTGCTACAGGGTGGACTTAACCTGGGTGTGGATTTTAAAGGAGGACGGTCTTACATCGTTAAATTCAGCCAGCCGCTGGATGCTTCCGAGGTGCGCGAAACACTGGCCGCAGCCTTTGAGCAAACGGGACTCGAGGTAAAAACCTTTAATGGTGATCAGCAGCTGAAGATCACTACCAGCTACCTCATTCAGGATGAGTCTGCTCAGGCAGATCAGAAAGTAGAAAGTGCGCTTTTAAGCGGTTTGCAGGAGTTTTCCCAGTTTAAACCGGAGCTAATGAGCTCTTCCAAGGTGGGTGCTACCATGGCCGATGACATTCAGGGAACTGCACAAACATCTATCATCTATTCTCTGGGTGTTATTTTTCTCTACATTCTGCTGCGCTTTCGCAAATGGCAATATGGCGCAGGTGCACTTTTGGCGCTCACGCACGATGTGCTGATGGTGTTTTCCGGTTTTGCCCTTGCCCGCTGGTTTGGTGTAAATTTTGAAATAGACCAGGTATTTATAGCAGCGGTATTAACGGTGGTGGGTTACAGTATCAATGACACGGTGGTAGTGTTTGACCGGATCAGGGAGTTTTTTAATGATGAAAAAGAAGAGAAGCTTCCCATTATCCTGAACGAATCGATCAACAGCACCCTTAGCCGTACCATCATTACATCGCTAACAGTGTTTATTGTGGTGGTTGTGCTTTTCCTGTTCGGAGGAGAGGCCATGCGCGGCTTTTCTTTCGCCCTGCTGATTGGCGTAGTATTCGGTACCTATTCTTCGATCTTTATTGCTTCACCAATAGTGATGGATCTGAGCAAGCCTAAAGCCAAAGCAGACACAGATAAGGCAGGCACCGCCGCTAAAAAAGCAATAACCGCTTAACATGGTTTTACTGGAACAAATATTTCAATGGCTCAATCCTGAAACCATTTTAAGTTTTGGTGGAATTGGTTTGTTGCTCCTGATCGTATTTCTGGAATGCGGCTTTTTCTTTGGCTTCTTTCTGCCCGGAGATTCATTACTCTTTACTACCGGTCTGCTCTGTGGCACACAAGTGCTGCAGGGAGACCTGGTAAGTCTGCTGCTCTATATCAATATAGCAGCCATAGGCGGCTACACCTGTGGTTATCTTTTTGGCAACCATATGGGAAAGATGTTGCTTAACATGCGCGATGGATTCTTTTATAAGAAAAAATATCTTGAGATTACCAGAAAGTATTATGAGGAACATGGCCGCTTTACCCTGATCATCGGCCGCTTCCTGCCTATTATCCGCACTTTTGTTCCGATTTTGGCAGGTATGGTAGGAGTGAAGGCAAAGCAGTTTATGGTGTACAACATCATGGGTTCGCTCGTATGGGTATGCTCATTTGTAACAGCCGGCTACTGGCTGGGCAGAAGCTTCCCTATCGTGAAAGATTACCTGGAGTTCATTGTCCTGGGCATGATTATTCTTTCTGCGATTCCTGTAATTCGCACCTTTTATAAAGAAAACAAAAAGAATAAACTTGTTTCTGACTCGCTAGACAATTGAAAGCAAAAAGTACATATGGAGAATTTGTAGAAACACTTGTTTCGCTGCTGGGCTTGCTGGGTGTCGTGCTTTGCCTTCAGGTAGGCGTGCTACAGGCTGCTGCGCAGGATGATCTTCCGTCTGTAAGGCACGAGCATAAGCAGTGCTGTGTACAGGTGGCTTCCGATCAGGGTCATGCACACGCCCAGTCCAGCCCCATGCTAGAACTGTCTGTTGTTGCTACCTGTACCCAGGAGGTAATAAAAATAGGAGGCAATGGGGCAGCAGCTACTTTTCAGAAAGCATTTTCTCTACACCAGCACAGATCCTACACCCTGGAGTTAAGGGACCAGCTGGCCATTTTCTTATTAACACCACTTCTAACTGATCGGCATATTCGCTTCCGCCGCATCATCATTTAGCCAATCCATTTTTTCGCATTGTTCAAGCACCTTCCCAAGAGGCTGTAATGGAATGTTATGTCCTTATCAGAAGGTAAATCATGCTGTATTTTCTATTAAAAAACTCACAATCAATTACATAACTCAATTCCGATGAAAACTCAATCAAATCTGCTCGATAACCTTAAATCTGGTTTTGCTGCAATCGTAATCCCTGTTATTATCGCTGCTTCTGTCGCAATTTATCTATATGTACTGGGTAACCCCGATAACTTCCAGGGTGGTGATCCTAACAACCATCCGCTGCCAGGTAACTGGCTGGGCATTGTTTATAAAGGGGGCCTGATTGTGCCCATGCTCCTGTCGCTGCTGATCATGACACTTACCTTCTCCCTGGAGCGCTTTATCACCATCAGTGGTGCTCAGGGTAAAGGCAGCCTTAAAAACTTTGTACGCACTGTTAAAACACTGGTTAACAAAGGCGAAGTCGCCAATGCAATTACCTTGTGTGACCAGCAAAAAGGTTCTGTAGCCAATGTGGTAAAGGCTGGTTTGCTGAAGTACAAAGAAATGGGCCGCAATTTTAACCTCGATGAAGAGAAGAAAGTGTTGGCGATTCAAAAGGATATAGAAGAAACCACCCAGCTGGAAATGCCAATGCTGGAGAAAAACCTGGTGATCATTGCTACCATTGCTTCAATTGCTACCCTGATGGGGCTGCTGGGAACCGTTTTAGGCATGATCAAGGCCTTTGCAGCACTTGCCACCGCCGGTGCACCCGACGCGGTAGCCCTGGCTAACGGTATTTCCGAGGCCCTCATCAATACAGCCCTGGGTATTGGTACCTCTGCCATTGCCATTATCATGTACAACTACTTTACCAGCAAGATCGATGGTTTAACCCATGGTATTGATGAAGCTGGCTACACTATTGTACAGAATTTTGCAGCAAAAGGCAAAGATACCATCGCAGCATAAATTGACAGAACGTAATGGCAAACGCAAAACGAACAAAGCCATCACTGGACATGACGCCCATGGTGGACCTTGCCTTTCTGCTGGTTACCTTCTTTATGCTTACCACCAAGTTTGCACCCGAAGAACCAGTTGTGGTAGACATGCCTTCTTCGGTATCGGATATTAAATTACCTGATACAGATATTCTCACCATCTCGATCTCTAAGGAAGGAACCATCTATTTTAACATGGATGGCAAGTATACCCGTGAAGCCCTGATCGGGAAAATAGGAGAGAAGTATGGCCTTTCTTTCACGGAGGAAGAGAAAAATGCCTTTATGCTGATGTCGAGCATGGGGGTGCCGGTAGGGAATCTAAAGGAATACCTGAGCCTGCCGGCCGAAGAACGCAAGGCCGTCAAACAGCCTGGTATTCCCTGTGATTCTGTGCGCAATGAATTGGCCGACTGGGTGGTACTGGCCCGGGTGAGCAATCCTAAACTGCGCATAGCCCTTAAAGGTGACCGGGAAGCCGCTTACCCCGTGGTGAAGCAAGTGTTGAATACGTTGAAGGACAACAATATCAGCCGCTTTAACATGATTACCAACCTGGAAAAAAATTCCTAACCGCTAAAAAAGAATTGCAATGGCCGAAATAAAAGAAACAGGCGGTGGCGGAGGCAAAGATAAGAAAATTCGCAGCAAGAAATCCTCTACTTCCATAGACATGACACCTATGGTTGACCTGGCTTTTTTGCTGCTGACTTTCTTTATGCTTGCTACCACCTTCAATAAGCCGCAAACCATGGAAATAACCATGCCTGAGAAACCCAAGACAGAAGAAAACCAACCCCTTGTAAATGAGAAAAAGGTGCTTACGCTGGTATTGGGAAAGGATGACAAGGTTTTCTGGTATGTGGGCGTAACAGATCCAAAGGTAGAGGTAACCAGTTACGCTCCGGATGGCGTACGCCAGATTCTGCTGGAGCAGAACAGGCAGATCCGGGAAATGGTGGTGCTGATAAAACCCTCTGACGGATCGAAGTATAAAAACCTGGTAGACATGCTGGACGAGATGCAAATCTCCAACGTGGCACGCTATGCCCTGGTAGACATCACACCCGAAGATGTGGAGCTAATCAAGAATCTCTAAACAGAAAAGCATGAAACCAGAAATAGTTTATCAAAACTGGAATGATGTAGTCTTTGAAGGCAGAAACAAGCTCTACGGAGCTTATCTGCTGCGCAAGGCCTATAATCGAAATGTGCTGCTGGCCGCTACCATATCGGTAACCTTCTTTATGCTGGCCCTGGCAGTGCCCCGATTGGTTAAATACTTCGAATCGCAGGAAGCGGTGGCACCTATGGAGAGTAAAACCATTCGTTATACTGATCTGGCGCCCCCACCACCCATCGATAAGAATGTACCACCACCACCGAAGCTGAATGTGCCGCCACCGGTAAAAACCGTAATCAAGTTTTTACCGCCTAAAGTAACGGAACAGGAAGTACCGGAGGAGGAGGTGATGCCCACCATTGAGGAAATCAAGGCGAACGAAACGGGAGCTGAAACCATAGAAGGCGATGCTGAAGTGGTGTTTGAAGGCCCGCCGGTAGAAGTAGCAGAAGAAGGTGGTGATCCTAATGAAGTCTTTACCATTGTGGAGCAAATGCCGGAGTTCGAAGGCGGTGATATAGCCATGCTTAAATACATTGCCAAAAACCTTGATTATCCGCGCAAAGCCATCCGCACCGGTATAGAAGGCACTGTAATGGTGAGTTTTACCATTGATGTGGATGGAACAATCAAGGATGTACTGGTACTCAGAGGCATTGGCATGGGCTGCGACGAAGAAGCAGTCAGAGTGATCTCATCGATGCCGCCCTGGAAGCCAGGCAAGCAAAATGGCTATGCCGTGCGGGTTAAGCGCATCCTGCCCATCAAGTTCAAACTCACTACTACTTAAGCCATGAAAATTCAATCAGATCCCCGCGCACAGCAGGTAATGAAGTGGATGACAATCATCATGGCCGTGGCTTATATGGTGTTAGGCACTTTGCTCTTGTTATCTTTTGGCGATCTGCAACATATGCCAAAGGCGCAAAGGCTCCCAATGGGAATCATGCTGATCTGTTATGGATTGTTCAGGGCGTATCGGTTTTTTAGAAAATACAGGCACTTGAAAGAAGATGAGGATAGAACGTAACCTGATATTTTCTTTGCTGGCACTGTTCGGGATGGCTTGCAACAGCCATCCCGAATCTGGTGCTGGGGTAGATACACCTACTTCAGGCACAATTACCATTGCTGCCGAAGAAGCTTTACAGCCTATTATTGAAGCCCAGATTGCTGCTTTTGAAGGGATTTATGCACAGGCTAACATAGAGGCAATCTATATGCCCGAGCAGGAGGTGCTGGAATATATGTTGGGCGATAGTGCAGTATTGGCCATTGTTTCCAGAAAATTAACAGCGGCAGAAAAAAGCAGATTACTCAGCGGAAAAATCTGGCCAAGCGAGACAAAAGTAGCCGGGGATGCCCTGGCCATTATTGTAAATCCAGCAAATCCGGATTCTCTCTTTACCATGGATCAATTGCGCGGCATGCTGCGGGGAGAACTACAGGATTGGAAGCAGCTAAACCCGGCCTCTGCGCTGGGAGGAGTGCAGCTGGTATTCGATCATGCCCATTCCGGTTCCGTACGGGTGCTGCAGGATTCGCTGGCAGCCGTAAAAGCTTTGCCAGCTTACTGCTTTGCTGTAAACAGCAATCCCGAAGTAGTGGCACATGTTGCAGCTAATCCAGCTGCCATTGGCATCATAGGTGTCTCTTGGGTAAGCGATTCAGATGATAGTCTGAGTCAGCAGTTCACCAGGGAAGTACGGGTTGCCGGGCTCTTTTCACAGCAGGAAGGGCAGTATGTTCAGCCTTACCAGGCTTACCTCGCGCAGCAGCTTTACCCCCTGCAAAGGGACATATACCTGCTGAGCAGAGAAGCCAGGGCTGGTTTAGGGAGCGGTTTTACGTCATTTGTGGCCAGTGAACGGGGTCAGCGCATTATGCTGAAAGCCGGCCTGGTACCAGCTACCATGCCGCTGCGCATTGTACAGTTCAACGAAGATGCCAGTGGTATCTATCAATCAACAACACAGGAATAAAATCATGAATACATCCTATCAACATATTTTCAAACAAGCAGTGGGCCTGATATTGAGTTTTGGCCTTTTTGCCCAGGCTGAGGCACAGACGCACCTGCAGGGACTGTTAATGCTGGAACGTGAGCAACCCCAAAAGGCACATCAGCTCTTTAATACACTCATTGCCAGTGAACCTCAGCAAAGCGAAGGTTATTTCTATAAGGGGATTGCCTATCTGCAGCAAAAGCAACTTGATTCTGCCGGCCTTTTTTTTCAAAAAGCAGCCGGTGTTGACCAGAAGTCTGCGCTTGCACAGGTAGGACTGGGCTACTGGCATCAGGAAAGTGGCAAGGCAGCAGCGGCTGCCGGCGCTTATGAAAAAGCATTGGAGTATTCCAAAAGCAAGGACCCGCAGGTATTGCGCTGGCTGGTTGAAGCAAAGCTGCAACAGGAGAAGCCAAATGCAGCCGAGCTAATGCCGCTACTGGAAAAAGCAAAGAAACACGCGCCTGATGATCCAGCACTGCATGTCCTCACCGGCGATGTGCATCTGCTGAATAATGAAGGCGGACCCGCCGTGAGCAGCTACGAAAAAGCCTTTTCTCTGGACATGCAAAAAGCAGGGGCTCAGCTTAAGATAGGTAAGCTCTATATGCGCACCAAGAATTATCCTGTTGCACAGCAGCACCTGCAGCAGGCCATTGCAGCAGATCCGGAATATACCACAGCCTACCGTGAGTTGGGTGAGGTAGCTTACCTGACGCAACAGTTTAAAGAAGCCAGCAATCATTATCAGAAATACCTGTCCCTGACAGAAAACAAACACACTGCACGCATGAGAGGTGGTTATTTTACTTATCTGGCAAAGGATTGGAGCACAGCAATACAACTTTTTGAACAGGTGCTGTCCCAGGAACCTGATGCTTTGCTTATTCTGAAATATTATGCTTACGCTTTACTGGAGGCGGAGCAACTGCCAAAAGCGGCAGATGCGTTTGAGCGTTATTTTAAGCTTGCCACCCCGGAACAACAGGATGTGCAGGATTTTGAACATTATGCCCGCCTCTTAGTGAAGCAGCAAAAAGATACCCTGGCTATCCGGCAGTATGAGCGGGTGCTTGTAAAATCGCCACAGGATCCCGAAGCCTTGCAGGCACTGGGAGATCTGTATTTTAAACAAAAGGAATACAAGCCTTCGGCAGCCGCATATAGCCAATTAGCACAGGGTCGTAAACAGCCTATGGCGCAGGATTATTTTGTGTTGGGCAGGTCTCACTACTATGCCGGCCAATATCAGCAGGCAGATACTGCATTTAATAAACTGCTCGAATTGCAGCCGGATTTACTGGCAGCTTCGCTTTGGAAAGCCCGGACACAATCTAATCTTGACCCTGACTCTGAGCAGGGACTGGCAAAGCCATTTTATGAAAAAGTGGTGGAGAAAGGAACGGCAGATGCTGCAAAATATAAAAACGAACTAAAGGAAGCCTACACTTACCTTGGTTACTATTATTACCTGAAGAACGAAATAGAGGCTTCTAAAAAGAACTGGCAGGCCGTAAAAGCGCTGGACCCGCAGGATGCAAAAGCCATCAATGCTTTAAAAGCCCTTAATCCATAATCTTTGTCCCCATGCACAATCCAGTAAACACCCAACTAAATCCTCTGATGATGAAAATAAGAATTCCCGAGTCCATCCATCCGCGCATTGTGATTATTGGTGGAGGTTTTGGTGGCCTTAACCTGGCAAAAAAGCTCAGGAACAAGCCTTTTCAGGTGGTCCTGATCGATAAACATAATTACCATACCTTTCAGCCCCTGCTGTACCAGGTGGCCACCGGCGGCCTGGAACCCGATTCCATTGCCACGGCTTACAGAAACATCTTTGAGAAGAGCAGCAACATATTCTTCCGCATGGCCGAAACGCTTGAAATTGAGCCTGAGGCAAAGAAAGTACGCACTTCTATTGGCAGCATCCATTATGATTACCTGGTGATAGCGTCGGGTGCTAAAACCAACTTCTTTGGCATGGAAGAGGTGGAGCAAAATGCCATGGCCATGAAAAGCCTGCCACAGGCGCTCGATCTGCGCAGCCTGTTTTTGCAGAACCTGGAAAAAGCTGTGAATCTTGAATATGGCGACGAGCAGGAAAGCCTGATGGATATTATTGTTGTGGGTGGAGGGCCAACGGGTGTTGAAACAGCAGGTGCGCTGGCTGAACTGAAACGGCATGTATTTCCGGATGAATTCGGTGAGCTGGATTTTAAGATCATGGATATTCATCTGGTAGAGGCCGGCCCGCGGTTGCTGGGCACCATGTCTGAGAAGGCTTCTGAAAAAACCAAAAAATACCTGGAGGCGCTGGGGGTAAAGGTGAGTGTCAATACGAGTCTTACTTCTTATGATGGTAAGGTTGCCATACTCAACAATGGTGAAATTATTCCAACCAAATCTTTGATCTGGACAGCTGGTGTAAAGGGGAACCCTTTGAAAGGGGTGCCAGATGAGCTGCTGGTTAAAGGGAACCGGATTAAGGTTGATGAATTTTTGCGTTTGCCCGGGCTGGAGGGTGTGTTTGCCATAGGTGATGTTGCTGCCATGCATTACAAAGGTAAGCTGAATGCACAGCCCATGGTAGCACCGGCTGCCATACAACATGGAAAATACCTGGCAGACCTTTTTATGCGCATTCATAAAAACAAACCCCTGCAGATATTCGAGTATACCGATAAGGGTTCAATGGCAACCATTGGCCGAAACAAAGCGGTGGTTGATCTGGGTCCCTATCGTACACAAGGAGTTTTTGCCTGGTTTGTCTGGATGTTTGTGCACCTGATGTACCTGGTAGGCTTCCGCAACAGACTGGTGGTATTTGTAAACTGGGCCTGGAATTACCTTAGCTACGACAAAGGCATTCAGCTGATCATACGCCCGTTCCTGAAGGCACCTAAAGAAAAAATACCGCACCCGGAAGAGCGTGTTGCCTAGGTTTTCTTTAGCGCTATCACCTTACACCAATAAGTTAAGGAAATGATGTGGTTGTAAATTTAAGTACAGGCTTTTAAAACAAGCCCGGATATTTTGAAGTTGATCGTAAATTTATAAGCATGGCGAGAAGCAGG
>JASLAE010000227.1 GCA_030147305.1 Cesiribacter sp. | reverse complement strand
ATCCCTGATGATTGTGTTCAGGTCGGCATACTGTCGTAAGAAACGGGGCTTAAAATCCTGGGTAATGCCCAGCATATCGTGCACCACCAGCACCTGCCCATCGACACCCGCACCCGCACCGATACCAATTACCGGTATTTTAAGCTTTTGGGCAACAGACTCGGCCAGGGTGGCAGGAATCTTCTCCAGTACCAAAGCAAAGCACCCGCATTCCTCCAGTAAAATAGCATCTTCGATCAGCCGCTCTGCCTCGGCAGCTTCTTTTGCCCGTACACTGTAAGTGCCAAATTTATAAATAGACTGTGGCGTTAGCCCCAGATGGCCCATGACCGGTACGCCCGCGCTCAGGATCCTGGTAACAGATTCCTGTATTTCACGTCCGCCTTCTACCTTTACTGCATGGGCACCGCTTTCTTTCATGATGCGAATGGCCGATTTTAATGCGGCTGTGCTGTTGGCCTGGTAGCTGCCAAATGGAATATCGACCACCACCAGGGCACGCTGTACGGCTTTTACAACCCCGGTAGCATGCCAGATCATATGGTCCAGCGTGATGGGCAGCGTAGTGTCGTTTCCAGCCATTACATTAGAGGCCGAATCTCCAACCAGCAGTACATCTACACCCGCGGCATCCAGCAGCCGGGCCATGGAATAATCATAGGCCGTGAGCATGGAGATCTTCTCGCCCCGGCTCTTCATTTCCTGCAGCTGGTGGGTTGTTACCTTGCGAATGGTCGATTTGTGTACAGACATAGGCGTAAAAAGTATGCTCCACAAATAAAGCCGGACGCATTGGTAAATCCAAACATCCGGCTTCTTTGATATGATCAGAAAAAGATTTCTTTGCCTTTACACAGCTGGGGTATAGCTATTGGGAATCCGTACTACAAAAGTGGTCCCAACGTTTTCTTCAGACTGCATTTCTACAGTGCCTTTTAATTTCTCCATCACATTTTTAACAATGTAGAGCCCAAGGCCGGAACCCTCGCTGTTCTCAGAAGCCCGCACAAACATATCGAAGATGACAGGCTGCTTGCCCAGGGGAATGCCCTCGCCATTGTCTTCAATGGTAAAAACAGCTTCCTCTTCAGTTACCTGCACCCTGATGTGGATGAACGAGCGCTCCCGATCATAGCTGCGGTACTTGATGGCATTGGAAATTAAGTTGTTAAGGATGATGCGAATGCGTGTAATATCTGACTTAAAAGGCACCCGCTGCATAACCTGTGTGGTGATTTCAAGGTTTTTGGTATCCGAAACATGGTAGAAATTCGCAAAAGAGTAATTGATCTCGTTCATGAAATTTACATCCACGCACGCATCATTAACCCGATTGTTACGGCTCATGCTGAGCAGGTCCTGCACCAGGTCATCGAGCCTTTTAATGCTGCCCTCTATAAGGTCTACACAGTTTTGCTTTGCCTTTTCGTTGTCTTCAACCCGCAAAATATTGATAAGCCCCAGAATAGACCGCAGGGGTGAGCGCAAATCGTGAGAGGCATGGTAGACGAAGTTATCCAGCTCAAAGTTAACCTTTTGCAGCTCCATCACCGTCTGCTTGGTTTCGGTAATATCCCTGAGCACGCACTCGATCAGCGCTTCTTCCGGATAATAACAGGCCGATAAGGAAACCCAGCGCAGGCTTTCGTCGCCCGCTTTTACCTCCAGTTCATGATTTTCAATTATTTTATGCTCGTGGAGCAGCTGAACTGCTTCTTTGCGCTGATCTTCACGGATAAACAGATCTGCCAGCACGGCCCCTTGCTGAGGCGCCATTTTAAAGAGTTCCCAGGCTTTTACGTTGGCCTCCAGAATTTCTCCACTGTTGATATCTGCCCGGAGCATGGCTACCAGGGAGTTCTCAAAGAGGTTACGATATTTTTGCTCATGTTGCATCAATGCTTGTCCGGCCATTTTTTGCTCCGTTATTTCGGTATGTGCAGGCTCAACCTGCAAATGCTTCTGCAAGCTTTCCTGCAGATGTTTTTGCAGAAAAGCCTGCAAACGTTTTTTTGCAGGAAATTCTGCAAACGTAGTCCCTGGCAATCAAAATCAAACTGCTCATTTCATCCGCCACAACCAACCAGCGCTGCTTAGCCGATGCTTTGTTACTACTTAAAAACAAATGAATGCGGCTTTCAACCAGCTTCAGCCAAAGGTCTCCATCTCTAGCGTCTACCACTATAGGATAAGCATGCTACAGACCGCTGCATTCAAGCTTTAAATGTACAGCAATGGCATCAGTATAACAGGAGAATATAAAGGCAGATATTGCAATGTAATATTTTACAATATTCAAATTAACAAAGAAAATACCTATAAGTGCCATTACCAATATCTCCGGAAGTAGATTACTTTAGTCCCTGACGCATCATATTAGTGCAGTAATGGCAAATTTTTCTTGAAACAAAGCGCTTACAGGAACCTACTTACATTTACAAATTATCCGGTTAACAGCAACGTACAGTACCTTATTATTGCAGGTATACGGCCATGCTGCCTGCCGCTAACTCTACCCGTATATGTTCCGAAAGTGTGGTGGCCAGTTCGTAACCGGTATATTTTGCCTGAACGGGAAAGGTCGTGTGGCTCCTGTTCACCAGCACAGCGATCTCCAGCTTGCGGATACGCTGTTGCAGGAAGGGCTTGAGGCTATAAGCAAGCGTACGGCCGGTATTGAGCACATCGTCCGTTAAAATAATGGTCTTGTCCTGCAGTGATTCAGGCGCGCCATGCAACTGGATGTCTGATTGCAGCGGGGCAAACTTATTCAGCTCCAGCCGGATCAGGGCTACCTTCAGGGGACTGATCTCCAGCAACACCTCCTGCAGCATTTCAGCAAAGCGCCACCCCTGCCCTTCTACCCCCACCAGCCAGAGCTCTTCCTCCTCGAAATTATTTTCATAAATCTCGAAAGCAATGCGCCTAACCTTCTGACGAATTTGCTCCTCCTGGAGTACGGGTGTAAGGGTGCTGGACATAGCGGTTATTTTTGAATAAGTAGCGTATTGAAAAAAGAGATAGGGTTGAAAAGTAAGAGTACCTAAGCAAGGATTTATAGTTAAGTCAACATACTATATATAGTATGTGAAACTACAGAAATGATTTCATACCCTTCACCAAATAAAAAAAGTCTCTGCAGGAATGCAAAGACTCTTCTTAAATGATTTGCAGCCG
>JASLAE010000224.1 GCA_030147305.1 Cesiribacter sp. | reverse complement strand
GGGTCCAGGTGCCTGCCTAAACTCCTGCAGAGTACATGCCAGTTTTAATACGCTTTGATTTTCAGCGCGTTACCTTAGCCACGTCTATATCCATCGTGCGGTATCGCACAGCATGTGTTCGGTTTTGGTACATCCTGCTCCTGGGGGCAGAGCAGTAGAATGCTAAGTATGATGCTCTCTATTGGGGGGCCTTTTACTTCTGATCGATATTCGCATCACCCAGTACGATCCGTTTAAACTGGGGGTCGCCGGCATACTCCATTTTCATCGATCCAAAGCTCAACACATTCAACTTATGGCTGCTGGAGAGTTTCATCTCACTTTCGCCAAAAGAATTTGTTTTGATTCTGTCGGCTGCCAGATATTCTGTATTGATCCTATTCTCACCAAACAAGCGAAATTTCTGCAGGCTTGCATCGCCTGTCTTAATGGAAATGGAATTCTCTCCATAGGCATGTACTTTCAGGCGCCGGCTTTGCAGGTGGGCCAGCGTTACCTCAGACTCTCCGAATACCTTTAACTTAAATTTATCGCTCTGCAGGGAATCGCTGCAGCTCAGGTGTTCTTCGCCCCTGAACTGAATCTCATCCAAAGCCTTATAGGTGACATAGGCGGTAATTGTTACTCCGCGATAGATGGGCACTTTCTGGCTTAGCCCGGCATTGATCACAGTTTCCTGCTTTACCGTATACCTGGCATCGTCAAGGTAGATGTGAAGGGTCTTACCTTTTACCATGTAGTTAAGTTTATCTTCAGCAATTCCATCATATTCCAGCCGGATATGCTCACTTTCTCCCTGCTGCAGCACAACATTGATCAGTGGGCCTACCTGAATTTTGCTAAAAGTTGACAAGGGCTGCGAAAGGGCTTGAATGGATGCACGGGCAGCAGGTTGTGAAGTTACCTGAGCGTTTGATTCAACGGGAGGTGTGGCTGCCATTTCATTATTGCCGGCATAGAGGGTTTGCACAGTACCCAGGCAGAAGAGCAGGGCAATCAGGGGTTTAGATATAGTGCTCATAGAAAAGATGCGGTTAGGTATTAGGCAAAAAATCAGCATTCAGCTTATATTATTCCTGCTAAGCAGGCAAAAATAAGCGCTGGCGTACTAACCCTTAAGTTAAACAGGATAATTCATTTTACTTCACCTCTCCCCACAATACTACCCTCTGAACCTGAATATTCTAGCCAATTCTCACGCCTATCCTACCTGCTGCACTGCAGCCCTGCGGGAAGGTGGTCTCCTGATTGCTTTTGCCATCAGGAGTATAGTTTTTAAGTAGTAGAGCCTTTGGTCCCCGGCATGAAAGCTATTTGTTGAGTAATACTGGTCAACCCTCATGCTGGCCAGGCCCAGCGATAAACCCAAAAAGCTAATCAGGCTGAAGACCCTGTATTTCCAAATGTCCGATAACTGGTATTAAGGCAATGAATAAACATTGCTAAACGTGCATTATGGATTGGTCATATTGAAAAAATTCCATCTGAAATGACTCCCCTTGCCAAAGGGGGGATATCGTACTACATAGAAGTTCTAATTTTTAATTCTAACCCATAACTCACGTAAGGTTAGTACTTTTTAGCTTGCCTGTAATCTATAGCGAAAGAAAACCTGTCAGGTCTCCAGGTTCTGCCAGGTTTTTGAGGGTCTGAAATAATAGATGCTTTATTCAATTTAACAAAAGTAATTACCGAATAAGATAGGTTTAGCGTTTGCCTATTTCGGCTATAAACCCCCAGTTCTGATGCTGGGATCTTCCCATGGCATTGAAACCCTGGCCAAATATCATCGCATCTCCCTCCGAGACAAATTTTAACTCGTTATCGCCTTTGTTCAGGTGAAGCACTATCCGTTCTGTACCAGAGAAGATGCGGTCTAGCTTATGTTTTTCATAATAAAACACCTCCTTGCCATTAAGGAATATCTTCAGCTTGCCGATGAAATCAAAATACAGCATCATGTCTATCTCTGTTTCAGAATTTAAGGCGTGTTTGGCAATGACCACCCCGTTGGGATTTTCAATGTAGCGGGAAATATTGATGACATTGCCCAGGTCGGGTTTTACTTTGGTCCAGGTGGCAGACTTTGTATTCGGATCGAGGTCCAGTGATTCCTTTCGTGGAAATTGTTCCGAGATCTGCCAATCGTCCAGCACCTGGGGAAGCTCAATGATCGAAATGTTTGCAAAGTAGGACTCACCAAACATACTTCTAAATAAAATATCACCCTCCAGAAAATCACTTTCCATTAGGTTGATTTCAATTTGCGGTTCGGCACTTCTATTGACAAACACCCGCATGATGGCACCTCGTACTTCTAATACCACATGAAACCATTCAAGGGTCTGTATCTCTGCTGTTTTTTCGTACATGGGGTAGTTGTAGAGCACCCAACTTAAGGAACCATTATAGACGGGCACATATTGAATTGCTTCCCTGGTGCCTCCATAACCCGGACGAAAGTAGAGGAAGTGATAGTTTTGCTCATCTTTTGCACGAAATCCAATGCCTGGCATTACGCGTCCAGCCATGTCACATTCTACCCGTACATTTCTGTAGCGCATCCCTTTCCGTAGGGCCACTGCCCTTGCCTTTCCGTCCAACTTCAGACTTTGTTTTCCTTCGTAAAGCGTATCTTCCAAAGTTGTAGAATTATAATTCTCAGAGAAGATTGCCCAATCAGCTGGCGTTATCTTTCCCTGAGCCTGGGCGGTAGCTGTAAAGGCAAAAAAGCAGACCGCACCTACGAGTTGTCTAATTTTATATTGCATATTCTGTGCTATTAGTATGGCTGCAATGATAAGGTGGAGGGGCGTGTAGGACTGATTTATTTTCAAACCGTTTTAGGATTTTTTTACAACTGTTATTAATTTAAAGCTTATCATGAATGAATTAGGCGACATTGATTGCGAACTGCTCAAACGGCTGAAGAAAAAGATAGAACTACGTTCTGGTCTTACGCAGAATTGTGAGCTTAATCAGAAGGATTTCGATTTTCTACTTTTTTTCATTCATGAGAAGACGGGACAGACCTTGAGTCTGACTACTGTGAAGCGAATTTGGCGTAATGAATACAGCCGGCTCCCTCACCTGTCTACACTGGATATGCTTTCGCATCTGGCAGAAGGCAAAGACTGGCATACGCTCAAGAAAGAAGTGCTCGAAGCACAGGCACCTCATCAGCCAATTGCTGCAAAACTGCCGGATAGTAGCGTAATGCACCTACCTGTTGAAAAAGCCGTGACAGCCTCACCAGAGGAGCTACCAAGGAGTAATTTTAAAATATTGTTTTCTGTTGGGGCGGCTGCCTTACTGGTGCTATTTCTGGGAACCTGCAGGCTTTATATTCTCCCAACTGAAACCGTGGAGGTTAATACTGCTCAGTTTTCGGCTGTGACTACGGCTGATGGGCAAATCCCTACCTCAGTGGTGTTTTCCTATGATGTGAGCGCTGTCAAAGCCGACCGTTTTTACATTCAGCAAACCTGGGATACAGTCCGTAAAGTTGAAATATCGGCAAAGAATAATAAGCAAACAGACATTTATTATGAGCCGGGATATCACTATGCCAAATTACTGGCCAATAACCAGATCATTAAGGAAATACCAGTACATATCAAATACAAAGATTGGTATGTACGCTTCCGTTATCCCGACAGTAAGTTAGTGAAAGTAAGTACAGCGGATGTGCAGACTCAGGGGTACCTGGGGCTAAAGAGGGAATTTCTAAGCACACACTTTCGTCCATTGCATGATGAATTTCAGCTCGGGTATATGTTATCGAAGGATTTTAATATCCCTGCTGATGAATTTGGGATTGAGGCATTGGTGCAGTTTGATTCCCTGAATATGCCGATGTGCCCCATGATACATCTGCTCATAAAGGGCGACCGTGACTATGCATGGATAACGATAGGCAACATTGGATGTGAGAGTAACCTGGGGCTAAAAGTAGGCAACAGTTATATGAACGGCAAAACAAATGATCTCTCCTTATTGGGAACAGATGTTTTTTCATGGCAGAAAATAGGAGTAAAGCTCAGCCAGGGAACGTATCGCATATCCATCAACAATCAACTCGTGCAGGAAGGTAGCTATTCCAATGCTCTGGGTGAGTTGAAGGAAATTGACTTCTTCTTTAACGGAATCGGCAGCATTGATGAGATCAATTTTGAAGATCAACAACAGCATGCCCTGCCAAGCCAGTATTTCTGATACATTTTCTTATTCAGCCCAAGTGCAGCCAGTGACGGTGGGGTAATTAGTTGAGCATGTCTACTGCAGCGACCATGATGGTGAATGTTTGATAATGCCTGTTTACAGGATTACAATCGCAGTGAAGTATTTCACGTGAATTATGGATTAAGCAGCGAGTAAAACGTTGTTTTCATTCAAAAGTCGCTGGTTTTCAGGCAAAAACACGGAAGGATCGCTGTCATAGAAGATATAAGCAGTTAAAGCTGCAAGCATTTGAACCATGGCGCTGACATCACTTCTGTGACGGGTGTGTTCCAGATCAAAGACAGAGGTTAAGATATCATTGACAGATTGAACAACAACTCTTTTCTAAGCTTTGGCTTATCTACTAAAAGGAGTAGCTTGTTTTTCATATTACTTCTGACCTTAATGATGAGTTGAAGGCCTTGCTGGTAAAATTCTTCAAAGAGAGATGACATATAGCCTTTGTCTCCAAAGCACTTTCCTGCCAGGCCAGCCAGCAGATACTTGAGTACTGCTTGAATGTTGTCGGCCACATTTCCAGAGGTAAAGGCAAAGTTTATGACTTTTAGCACTGGGAGAAAAATATTATCATGTAATAGCGAAAGAGCGTATGCTGCCACAGCAGCAAGCGCAGCCTTACCGACTAGGCTTATTGATCTCGGGTGCCGCTATTCCGTCCGCAAATTCTTCACCGGATTGGCCCGTGCCGCCTTGATGGCCTGTACACTTACGGGAGCCAGGGCTATCACTGCAACTGATAATTTTATTTAACCTGGCTTAATACCGATGGCTATCGTTTTCATGGCAGCTGTTCAAATTCAATTCGCAGTTCACCCGCAAGTAGAACAATCA
>JASLAE010000140.1 GCA_030147305.1 Cesiribacter sp. | reverse complement strand
AGCTGTATTTGAGCCATTTTGCCCTTATGGGCCTGCACATCCCAGCTTACCCACTCCAGGCTTTCAGAATCATTACCGGTGGCGCTTTGTACCACCTTATCATCTACCAGCAGGTTTACAGCAGTAGCTTTCTCGTCTTTTTTGCCGCCTACCATTAAATTGATGTAGTTACTGTTAACAGGAAAGGCAGCAGATGTAAGTGATCCTGTGGCAGCAAGATCTGTTTTGAAGCTGTTGGCAATCTTTTTGCCGGCATAATTATTTACCCGGTCCTGTTTAAAGTAAGCACCCTCTGCCGGCGCCTCCCCAAAGGCCTGCCCGCTTGCCTGCCAGTTGCCAAAAGTATCGCCCTCAAAATCTGCAAATACTGTTCCCTCCGGCATACTGGATGTGGCAGCCACCTGCTGCGCAAATGCCTGGTCCATCACAAATTGCTTACCATCGAAATGGCCAACAAAATATTGTGTCGCAGACCCTCCATTAGGTCCGCCCGGATTTATGCTCACCAACAGCACCCACTTTTCTTCGTTGCTACCCGCTACCGTTATGCGAAAAAGATCGGGACATTCCCAAACACCGCCATGCGCCCCGATGCCCTCCCCAAAGCTGGAGAGCAGCTTCCAGTCTTTAAGATCTTTCGATGAATAGAAGCGAATGTGGTCGTAGACGGCCAGGGCCATGATCCATTGCTGCCCTTCTTCGTGCCACATGACCTTAGGATCGCGGAAATCTCTGATACCTGGATTATCCAGCACCGGGTTTTCCCGGTACTTAGTCCAGGTACGGCCTTTGTCTACACTATAGGCAATGCCCTGGGTCTGAAAATCTACCGCTCCGGCCTTATCACTTTCCATATCGTGGTAGGTGTAAATGGCCACCATGGCCGGGTTATCTTTGGTACCCAGGCCGGAGGTATTATTAACATCTACTACAGCACTGCCGGAAAAGATCATCCCAAGACTATCCGGATATAGGGCAATGGGCAAATGCTCCCAGTGCACGAGGTCGGTGCTAACAGCATGCCCCCAGTGCATTGGTCCCCAGATGGTGCTGTCGGGATAATGCTGATAAAAAAGGTGGTACTCCCCATCGTGATACACCATGCCATTAGGATCATTCATCCACATGGAGGGAGGCGTAAAATGAAACTGAGGGCGGTGGGGTTCATTAAATTCGCTGGCCGCTGTATTGGCTTCCTGCTGTGGCTGGTTAGTACTACAGCCAAACAACAGCGATCCCAGACCTAATAGCAGATAAAACTTATTCATTATTCTAAGAAGCAATTCAAAAAATTAAATCCTCAGGCACCGGCTGTATATCAGTATAAAAACAAGCTTACTCATTTACTATTTTGCCACCGAGGCAGCCTTGGTCTGCTCTCCTAATTTCTCCAGCGACACCCCTTTGGTCTCTGGCATTACCTTCCAGACAAAAAGAAGCTGCAATACCATCATAACAGTGAAAATCATGAAGGTATGGCCGCCCCCCAGACTCTCGGCAACATACGGAAACGTAAATGCAATCACAGCTGCCATAAACCAATGGGTAAAGCTGCCCAGCGCCATACCGCTTGCCCGTACCTTGTTCGGAAAAATCTCTGAAATGAATACCCAGATAACGGCACCCTGAGAAAAAGCAAAAAAGGCGATATAGACAAATAAATATAAAGCCACCATCACCCCATCTGTGCTTTCGGTATAGAAAAACCTTGCAACCATGCCAAGGGTAAAAATCAAGCCGAAAGAGCCCACCAGCATCAGCCGGCGGCGACCAAAGCGATCTATGATATTAAGCGCCAGTAATGTAAAAACGAGATTGATCAGGCCAATACCGGCGGTAGATAAAAGGGCTGCATCTTTCCCCAAACCGGCCATACCAAAAATGCGGGGCGCATAATAGATGATGGCGTTAATGCCGGATACCTGGTTGAATATTGCAAAGAGCACAGCCAGCATAATGGGATAACTATATTTACCGGAAAACAGCCCCCCTGCCGATGAGGCCAGCAGATCGGTTTCTTTGGTGTTAATGATGGCTTGCAGCTCTTCTTCTGCCGTCGCGGGGTTGAGCTGCCGCAAAACTGCTCTTGCTTCATCAATAGCGCCCAGCTTCACCACCAGCCAGCGTGGGCTGCGCGGTACCATCCACACCAGTAACACAAAGATCAGTGCCGGAATACCTTCTACTCCCAGCATCCAGCGCCAGGCATTTTCTCCGGCGTCCTGCAGCAGGTAGTTCGACATATAGGCTATTAAAATGCCTAGTACAACATTGAATTGAAACATGGCCACCATCTTGCCCCGGTCTTTGGCAGGTGCTATTTCACTGATGTAGATGGGTGCTGCAACTGAGGAAGCGCCTACACCCAGTCCTCCAATAAACCTGAAGAATAGAAAAGTGTACCAGTCCAGGGCAACGGCAGAGCCTACAGCAGATACCAGGTATAAAATACCAATCCAGAAAAGGGTCTTCTTTCTGCCAATGGCGTTGGATGGAATACCACCAAAAAGTGCACCCAGCACAGTGCCAATGAGTGCAATCGATACCGTTAAACCATGTTCAAAAACATTCAATTGCCAAACCTGCTGAATGGCCTGCTCGGCACCGGAAATAACGGCGGTATCAAAACCAAACAAAAAACCACCCAGGGCAACGGTGATGGACCAGAACAGAACCTTCCTGTTTTGCTTCATAAAGCTCATTTTATGCTTAAGCTAATAAAAAAAAGCTATAAACATTATAGAAAAATTCTAATTTGAATGAATTACGCCGCTCTTCTCTCATAAGCAGTATCTGGTTTTTAAGGCACGTTCAACATCCGGCCCATATACAGGAAAAATGGCTCAACAGCCTAACATGGGCTATTGGAAACAGCAACATTTAAGCCTTAAATGGGTTCTTGTTTGGTAAAGCTTTTCTTACCAAAGTTAAAATATAGATGAACTTCTCTTCTACCAGCCCGGAGGTGCTACTTTTCGATGCTGCCCGAAAGGGCGATGTTGACTACCTAATGGAACAGCTGGCAAACGGTGCCGACATTAATATACAGGATGGCAGGGGTTTTACACCTTTGATCCTGGCCTGCTACGAGGGACACGAAGAGGCCACAAAAGTGCTCCTGGCAGCCAAAGCCGATGCCAACGCCCAGGATTTTGGCGGCAATACTGCCTTAATGGGGGTAAGCTTTAAAGGCTACCCGGCAGTAGCCAGGCTATTGATCGACAAAGGCGCTGACCTGAATTTGCAGAATGGCAATGGCGGTACAGCCCTGATGTTTGCTACTTTGTTTGGCAGAAATCAGATGGTTAGGCTCCTGCTGGAGCAGGGGGCAGATACATCGATCCGTGATGTACGTGGCCTGACAGCTTTGGACCTTGCGGTGCAGCAGGGTAATGAAGAGGCGCTTAGCTTGTTACAACAACAAGGGTAAAGGATGGGCTAAAAGCCGGCGGCGGCATCATCGCCCCGGGGATCTGCCCCGCCTTCCAGCCGGCCATCTGGTAAGACAAGCACAGCATCTACCCGTCCTATACCATCGACTTTGGGGGCTATCTTATGCCCCTTTAACCACAATTGCAGCCCGGTGCTAAAGCCCAGGGCGCCCCACTCCGAGAGTATCCATTCCGGCTTCCACTGGTGATGGAAACGGCCAGCATTTACAGCTTGCTGCATGCCAAAGCCATGGGTGGTTACATTGAGAATGGTCTGGTAAACGGTGGTGATGATGGTGGAACCACCCGGACTGCCTACTACCATATAAAGTTGTCCGTCTTTTTCCAGAATAGTAGGCGTCATAGAACTAAGCATGCGTTTGCCAGGGGCAACAGCATTGGCCTCGCCTCCCAATAACCCATATTTATTGGGGTAGCCGGGCAGGATGCTAAAGTCATCCATTTCGTTGTTAAGCAGAAACCCGGAACCATCTACAAAGACTTTGGAGCCAAATGTGGTATTTAAAGTTGTGGTGGCAGACACTGCATTGCCTTGTGGATCTACGATAGAATAGTGTGTTGTATTTTCACTTTCTGCGGGTACCAGCTCACCTGCCCGAATATCGTCGCTGTCGGTTGCACGGGACTGATCAAAGTCTTCCATGCGCTGCGTGAGATAAGCCGGAGCCAGTAATTCCCGGACCGGCACATCATAAAAAGCAGGGTCTCCCAGATGCCCGGCCCTGTCGGCAAAGACCCTTCTTTCTGCCTCTACCATAAAGTGAACAGCCTCCAGGCTATTCCAACCCCAGGCCGCTACAGGATAATTCTCAGATATCGTCAACAGCTGCAGCAAGGCAATACCACCACTGGAGGGGGGTGGCATGGCAATTACTTTGTAATCCTGATATGTACCGGTAAGTGGCTCCCGCCAGATAGCGCTATAAGTTTTAAGATCCTCCAGCGAGATGATTCCGCCCCCTCTTTGCATCTCGGCTACAATATTGGCTGCAGTCCTGCCTTCATAAAAGCCAGCCCGGCCATGGTCCCGGATCAGTGCAAGGGTGGCTGCGAGATCTGGCAGCCGTAGTGTATCACCTTCCTGCCAGTGGTCTTTTAAGGCAAAATCTGGCCTGCGGGTGTTGTACCTGATAAAATCTTTGCGGTGCTCGTTAAATTTTTTAGCCTCTTTGCTGGTAAGCGGAAAACCGCGGGCGGCCAAAGTTACTGCGGGCTGCACCAGCTTGCTCCAGGGCATGGTGCCCCACTTTTTATGCAGCTGCACCATGCCATCTACCGTACCAGGCACTCCGGCCGCAAGGTGGCCTTTCAGACTTAAGTCTTCTATAACCTTTCCCTCCTCGTCCAGGTACATATCGCGGTGCGCTGCTGCCGGGGCTGTTTCCCGATAATCCAGCGCATCTGTGCGGCCATCCTGCATGCGGATAACCATAAAACCTCCCCCGCCAATATTGCCGGCATCGGGGTAAACAACAGCCAGGGCAAATTCAACGGCAATGGCCGCATCTATGGCATTACCGCCTTGCTTCAGAATATCAGCGCCTACCGCAGAGGCTAAAGGGTGGGCCGATACCACCATAGCCTTTTCCGTTATCAAACCCGGGGTGGCAGCCTCTCTATCACTGCAGGAAATTGCGCAAAAGAAAATGCAAAAAATAAAGGAAATGTACCTGACGCTCAATAAATAATTAATCACTCCAAAAAACCTGTGTTCTTAAAAAACCTGTTCTAACAGTAGTACGCGAA
>JASLAE010000071.1 GCA_030147305.1 Cesiribacter sp. | reverse complement strand
CATAGCATCCTGGTGGGTAAACCTGCATGGGCATGGCAATACCCAGATCGCCAATGCCATAGCCGAGCAGGCCCGTACGCTGGAACAGGTAATTTTTGCCGGCTTTACCCATCCCGCTGCCATTCGGCTGGCAGAGCGTTTACTGCCACTGCTGCCTGGCAAACAGGAAATGCTTTTTTATAGTGATAATGGCAGTACAGCAGTGGAAGTTGCTATAAAAATGGCGCTGCAGTACTGGTACAACCTAAATAAACCCAGACACAGCATTATAGCTTTGGAGGGCGCTTATCATGGCGATACTTTCGGCGCCATGGCTGTAGGTGCCCGGGGTGGTTTCAACCAGCCTTTTGAGCAGCATTTATTCTCTGTAGATTTTATTCCTTTTCCAGAGAAAGGCAAAGAAGCAGCAACAATTGAAGCTTTTAAAAAGCTGTTAGCTGCCGGAGAAGCGGCTGCATTTATTTTTGAGCCACTGGTGCAGGGCTCTGCAGGAATGCGTATGTACCAGCCGGAGCTGCTAAACCAACTGCTGCATCTAGCCAGAGCAGCCGGTGTACTTTGCATTGCCGATGAGGTTATGACCGGCTTTGGACGCACAGGTAGGCTTTTTGCTTGTGATCAGGTAACCGAAAGTCCTGACTTAATTTGCCTGAGCAAAGGCATTACCGGTGGTTTTATGCCCCTTGGGGCTACGGCCTGCACCAAAGCAGTGGCAGATGCTTTTCGTCAGCCAGAACCAGGCAAAACCTTTTACCATGGCCATTCCTATACAGGCAATCCACTGGCCTGCGCTGCAGCGCTCGCAAGCCTTGATTTATTGCTGGATGAGGCATGTGAGGCGCAGCGTAGTTTGATTGCCTCTTTACATCAGGCATTCGCAGAAAAAGTCAGGGACCATGTTGCGGTTCAGGAGGTGCGGGTGAGGGGGACAATTCTGGCGGTAGAACTAAAAACATCTGAAGCCACCTCCTATTTCAATGCCCGCCGTAATCAGCTTTACCAGTATTTTCTGGACCAAAACATCCTGTTGCGCCCCCTGGGGAATGTGCTTTATATAATGCCGCCCTACGTGATCGATGCGCAGGAGCTCCAGCTTATTTATGCAGCGATTGAAGGTTTGTTGAAAGAATGGCAGCCTTAAGATATTAAAAGAGGCAGTAAACGCTCCGGTTAACCTTAAATCATTCCAGGCAGATGCATAGCATTAAGGTATCGTCAGTTTGTTCCTCCTGCTTACGCCATCTTTTCAGACCGTCAGATAAAACGTTTTTTTGTTCTTCCAGCGGGCTGGTATGCATCTCGCGGATTAACTCCTGCAGGCGGTTGTGGAGGAATTTTTTATTTTGGGGGCCACCAAACTGGTCAGTTACGCCATCTGTGAACATATAAACACAGCTACCGGGGAGAGGATGCAGGCTAATCTGGGAAAATTCTATGCCATGGACATAGTTGTTGCCCACCATCGGATTTGGTGTCTGATAAACTTTTAATTCTCCTTCTTCCATCATATATAGGGGCCTTCTGGCGCCAGCATATAAGAGAAGACCACTGCTTCTTTCAAAGAGGCATACGCCAAGATCCATCCCATGCTGGTGCTCTTCCTGAAAGCTTTTTTGCATATTAAACCGCAGTTGCCGATGCAACTCGAGCAGAATGTCTGCAGGTTCGAGCATGTGTTGAGTCTTGACAATCTGGTTAAGCAGGTTATGGGCCAGTATTGTCATCAGGGCACCCGGAACGCCGTGGCCGGTACAGTCAATCACTGCCCAAACAACACGATTTTCCTTTTCGTGAATCCATAAAAAGTCACCATTTAAAATATCCCTTGCTTCGCAATACAGAAATGAATTGGGGAAGATACTTTTTAGATTCTCTTCCTGTGGCAAGAGGGATTCCTGGATGGTTTTTGCATAACGGATGCTATCCGTAATTTCTACATTGCGGGTAGCAATTTCATTGTTGCGTTTTTTTAGCAGGGTATTGCTTTGATTTTTTGTTTTATACTGCTGGTACAAGAACAGGATCATCAGGAAGAACAGGATCAGGCCACTGTAAAGGTAATAGCTTACCATTTCGTTGCGGGAGAGGTTCAGCTCCTGAATGCGGGCATCTTTTCGCAGGATCTCGATTTCTTTTTCGCGCCGTTGTATCTGGTAGCTGGATTCTATCTCACTAATCTTCTTAAGATTTTCTTCATTGAAAATAGAATCTTTCAGGTTCTCGTACTGCAGAAAATATTCATAGGCCATTTGCCAGTGTTGCTGCTGTTTGTAAGTTTCAGCAATACCCTTGTAGCATTCTTTCACCACTTTTCTTGCATTCACTTCTCGGGCTTTGGCAATGGCTTGTTCGTAGGAAGTCCGTGACCGCTCCAGCCGCTTTTGCTTCAGATAGATTCCGCCAATACACTGCAGAACTTCGGCCTGTTCATAAGCCCCTCCTGCTTCCTCGAGCAGCACCAGGCTTTTCCTGAAAAAAATAAGGGCTGAGTCTGGTTTATCCAAACTGGCGTAAAGACGGCCCAGGTTGCCGTAGGTGTAGATGAGGCCTTCTTCATTACCTGCCGACATATCGATGCTGAGAGCCTGCATTAAGTAGGCATAAGCTTTATCAGGTAAACCCAGTTTCTGGTAAGCATAGCCTACATTGCTGAGTGTACTGGCCACGCCTATACTATCGCCCAACTGGCGTTTCACCTCCAGAGACCGATGATAATAAGAAAGAGCTTTTTCGTATTGATTAAGCTCGTCGTAGATAATGCCGATGTTGTTGTGCAGGCGCGCGATGCCTTTCAGGTCCCCATCTTCTTCAAACATCCGGAGTACCTGCCGGAAATATTCAAAAGTTTTGTCGTAGTTGCCCAGCCGGTAATGATTAAGCCCCAGAAAATGCAGCCCCTGTCTTTTGAATTCACGGTGCTGGAGCTTTTCTGCCAGGTGCACCGTCTGGTGGGCATATTCAATAGAAAGGTTTGGGTTGGAATTTGCGGTAATAAAGGTTAATTCATCGAGCAGCCGGAGGCGAAGGCTATCGTTACTGGCCAGCCTCAACGCCTCCTGCAAACTATCTACCGGATTAGCAGCGAGCACACAAGGCCAAAATAAAGCAAGTGCAAGTAGCCGAAGCCGCCTCATGTTAGGTAAATAGAATATGTGAAAGCGGAACAAAAATATCAATTTAAAAGGAAAGAGCCATTGATATAATGACTAAAATAACAATTAATTTATATTAAAAAAATATAATGGTACGGGAGTTTAAAAATTGTCTGAGGGTTGTTCTAGAAAGTTAATGTTGGTACATATATCAGAAAAAAAGCCTCCGATTGGAGGCTTTTAGATTTATAACTTATTGCTTAGACTAAATAGGTCTGTTAATGTCGAATCGTTCCAGGTAATCTGCAACTCTTCTTACAAACATGCCTCCCAGTGAGCCATCTACTACCCGGTGGTCGTACGAGTGAGATAGGAACATTTTATGGCGAATGGCAATAACATCACCATATTCAGTTTCTATCACAGCAGGCTTTTTCTGAATGGCACCTACCGCCAAAATAGCTACCTGTGGTTGCATGATAATGGGGGTACCCATTACATTGCCAAAGGAACCAACGTTAGACAGTGTGAACGTACCACCTGACAATTCATCGGGCTTGAGTTTATTGTCGCGTGCCCGTTTAGCCAGGTCATTTACTTTGTTGGAAAGCCCCAGCAGGTTGTATTGGTCTGCCTGGTGAATTACCGGTACAATTAAGTTGCCGGAAGGCAATGCCACAGCCAGACCAATATTGATGTCTCTGCGTTTGATGATATTTGTACCATCCACAGACACATTGATCATTGGATAATCCTTGATGGCACGAACAACTGCCTCAATAAAAATAGGTGTAAAGGTAAGATTACCGGCATCACGCTTTTTAAACTCATTTTTCATGCGGTTGCGCCAAAGCACAACATTGGTAACATCGGCCTCTACAAATGAAGTAACATGTGGAGAGATTCGTTTAGAATCTACCATACGGTCGGCAATCATGCGCCGCATACGGTCCATTTCAATGATTTCATCATTTGCACCAATAGAGATTGATACTTTGGGTGCAGCCGGGCTTGCGGCAGCAGCCTGAGGTGCTGCAGCTGTTTGAGGCTGTACAGTTGTTGGCTGTACCTGTGGTGCCGGCTGGGCACTTCGCTGCTCCAGATAGGCAAGTATATCCTTTTTAGAAACACGGCCCTCTTTGCCGGTACCCGGAATGGTTTCCAGCTCCTGCATGGCAATACCTTCCTGCCGGGCAATATTCAGCACCAGGGGAGAGTAAAAGCGATCACCAGCCGGCTTTTCTGTTGTCATAGCTGCAGGGGTAGGGGAAGAAGCTGTTTCCTGCGCCTGAGCTGCTACGGGTGCGGTGGTGGCTACCGCAGAAGTTTGTACCTCACCACTGCCGTTGGTGTTGATGATTGCAATGGTGGCACCTACCTGAATTACCTCTCCTTCTTTTGCCAGTATTTTTTCCAGAATACCGCCATGGATAGCAGGTACTTCAGTATCTACTTTGTCAGTAGCTACCTCCAGAACAGATTCATCCTGCTCAATACGATCTCCTTCCTTTTTTAACCAGGTAAGGATGGTGCCTTCCATGATGCTTTCGCCCATCTTGGGCATCACCATTTCTACTCTTGCCATGTACTTGTTTGTTAAAACCGAAGCGGGTAAAATTTTCTTTGGTACAATTTAAAAATAGGCCTTCACACCAATTATATGAAGGTAAAAAATAGAATATTATTCTGTTTTCGCTGCTTCAGCGGCGTACGGGCCTTCACAAAAATACTATTTTTCGCCTCTTTCTCAATCGTTTTCTGTCAAAGTTTGGCGCAGTAGGTGTAACAGATAGGCTGCCGTGTAACGGATGTTCAGATCTCTTTGTTGAGTCAGCTGCAGTTTTCGGGTTCTGGTGCCATTTGGCCCGGCAACGGCAATCCAGATTAAGCCCACTGGTTTTTCGGTGGTGCCACCATCCGGTCCGGCTATGCCACTGGCTGCAATGCCTATTTCTGTTCCTAATTTTTGGCGTACACCCTCAGCCATCTCTAGTACAGTTTGCTCACTAACAGCACCCCATTGCTGAAGCGTTTCTTCCCGTACCTGAAGCAGCTGTTTCTTTAATTCATTCTGATAGGCCACAATACTACCCCAGTAATATGCAGAACTGCCAGGCACAGACATAAGGGTGTAGGCTACAAATCCGCCCGAGCAGCTTTCTGCAGTAGCGATCCGATATTTTTTTTCTTTCAGCAACCTGCCTACGGCCGCTGCCAGGCTGTCGCCATCATATCCATATACATATTTACCTATTCGGGGGAGGATCTGGTCTATTTGTGCATTTACTTCCTGCTGCAGGGTTTCCAGTTGGCTACCTATAGCGGTCAGGCGTAAATCCACCATACCCAAATGGGGCAGGTAGGCAAGTTTTATATGAGCGGGCAGCTGCTCTTCCCATTCCTTTATTTCATCTGCGAGCCAGGATTCCCCTATGCCAGAAGTTTTAATGGTGCGGTGATGCAGGGCCTGAACTTTAAAATGCTGCTTCAGCATGGGCAGAATGCTATGCTCCATCAGGTTTTTCATTTCATGGGGCACGCCTGGCATAGAAACAAACACCTTTTCCCCTTTCTGAAACCACATACCGGCTGCAGTGCCCCAATGATTTGTAATGGGCGTGCAGGCATCGGGTAACAGGGCCTGCAGCTGATTACGTTCTGTGAAATTGAAACCCCTTTTTTCAAACAGCAGCCGGATGTGTTCCAGCGTTTCTGTGTGCATGCTAAGCTTACTGCCAAAATATTCGGCCATCACCGGGCGGG
>JASLAE010000017.1 GCA_030147305.1 Cesiribacter sp. | reverse complement strand
GTGTGCATCTACAATAAAAATAGGAATGGGAGCATATTTCAAAAAATCGTCGATGGAAGTAAGGGTGGTTCTGACTAAACTTTGCTTTTGTCGCCTTTTGTGGCTTTCTGCCACTGTAGTAAGCACCAGCACAGCATTAATAGCCTGGTCCTGATCTTCGAGCGGATAAAAATGCAGATCATACGCCAGTTGTTTTTCTGCAGGCACACCCTTTTTATCAAACCTAACTGATCTTATTATATATGAAGAACCCTGCAGTGCTTTGTGAAAATCCAGCGCTTCTTCAGCTACATTTTCTGTGACCACAACTGCTTGTACCTGCTTCCCAAGGCTTTCTTCAGCAGAGATTCCTGTACAGTCTTCCAGGATATCATTCCACAGGGCTATCTCAAAATTTTTCTCATAAATAAACACACCCATGCTTTCATCATTTTGCAAATGATGAATGAGCCTGTTGTGGTCATTAAGAGAATGCATCATGCTTTAAGCAGCTAAAAAAATGAAAGACAGGGGTAGTCCGAAATGGCTACTTCTTTCTTTGATTCTAAATATTAGTTATTTTTTACAAAATTGGAGAGCTCAATTATACAACCCTCAACAAATATATTTTGTTCGAACATTAAAAAAGCCTGTGCTCGACACAGGCTTTTTGAACCAATCAAAACAAAATGATTTATTCCTTTCTCACATAAATATCACTACTGATCGTTTCCAGCTTCATTTTAGTACCTCCGCCTCCCAACTGCCCCTGCATTTCATAGCCAACAATCGGAAATTCTTCTTTTTCATTCATGATCTTCATGTCCAGGTCTGTATAGAGCTCACCCGTTACAGACTTTAACAGTAAATCTGCTGCTGTAGCTTCCGGGATACTGATATCAATAAAACCACTGATGCTGTGCAGGTCTAATGCACCCTGCAGATTAGCAGCTGTAACATTTCCGGAAATGGTTTCCAGTTTTACAGTGGCCTTACGGGGCACCCATACTTCATACCGGATGTTCAAACAGAGAATGAGTCTTTTCTTATTATCATCATCCAATTGCCAGCTCGATTGATTCTCATCACAATCAGCGGTGGAGGTTTCTCCTATTTGTGATTTATCCAGCTCTGAAGAAATGCTCAGAGATCCGCCTGTCTCCGAAGTTTTAAGGCTCAGGGCATCGTTGTAGCGACCGCCATTGATCTCTACCACTGCTTTTATCTGTACTTCTGGCTTATCCCAACCTTTTAGCTCAATATCTTCTGCATGATCGAGCTTTAGGTTGAGGGCTTTATCAGCCGGTAATTGCCAGCGCTCTTCGATTATTTTCTGTGCCTGCAGCCCTAAAGCGGGCAGCAGGAGCATGAGTAATAGATATATCCTTTTCATAACTGATTAGCGTTTACGTACATAAATATCACTACTGGTGGTGCGTATGGTAAGTGAGGCACCCCCACCATTGAAGTTTGCGCGAATGGTGCTGTTGCCACCGCCACCCAGATTGGTCATGCCGCTTTCCTTGCCACCCTGGTTCTGCATTTGCAATTCCAGGTCGGTGTAGATCTCACCGACAACTGAACTCATGACAAACTCTACTTTTGCAGTGGCTGGCAAGCTTACGTCTACATCGCTGGCCACGCTGCTGATGCTGCTGGGTCCTGCCTGGCTGTATTCACTGAACCTTACCACAATGTCGCCACTGGTGCTGTTGGCTATGACGGGTCCGGTCACATCCATTAACTGCACTTCGGCATTTTTAGATTTTACCTCAAGCTCGTTGCGCATGCCTTTGATATTTATTTCGCCGCCGCCACCCCAGTTCATCTGTTCGATGCTCAGGCGGGCACCTTCAGGTACCCTGATGATATAATCGGTTCCATGCTGTGAGGCTTCCCTGATCATCAGTGTTCCCTCCTGTTCCTCTACAGATAAACCAATTCCTGTATTGTCAACAGCAGAATTGTAAAGTGAACGCAGGCCTTTTGCACGCTCGGGGGGTGCCTCGTAATTTTTTGCCTGTATAACCAGCTCAGTACCTTTATGACCTTCTACAACAATCTGGGCTTTGTGATACTGAATTTTTACAGCCTGGTTGGTTGCTACTTTATGTTTGTACTCCTGCGCCAGGCCGGGCAATGAGCTTATCAGTAGGAGAATGATTATTTTATACTTCATGATAGTTTGTTTTAACTTTGATGTAATTGAAATAGACACGTTAACTCGAACATTTAAGGGCTGATCAGCAAAAAATTATATGAGTATAGAAATACTTTCCTGTATTTGTTGGCGCACCACCTGCTGCAGGTCCGGATCTTTGAGGAGTTCCTGCATCTGTGGTAAAGCTTCTTTTTCCTGCATCTTCGTGAGCCCCTGAATAAGCATTAGCTGTACATTGGCATCTGTTTGTATGCTCAGGGAATGGATGAGGGCCTGGCGCACCTGCGGATGCTCCCGGTAATTAATTAAAGCCTCTACCGCTGCCAGCCGCACATTTACATTGTCGTCGAAGTGCATGGTGTGCACCAGGGCCATCAGCAGTCCGGCATCGGGATTTGCATTTGCTGCCGCCACATTTACTGCCTGCAGCCGCTGTCCTGTCGTGGCGCCCTGCTGCAGCAAACCTTTGAGTTCGGACAATTCCTGGCGCATGGCCGTAAGCTCTGTACTGGTTTCAGTAGGCTGGTCTGTTGCAGATTTTCCAAGAGAAGTTCCGGCCACATACCCCATTATTAGCAGGGCAATGGCAGCCGCCAGCTGACCAAATACCGGCCAGAGGTTTCTTACCGGCCGCTCATTTTCTATGGGCAGCGCCTTTAATAGGGCAGCTTCACTGACTGGCGCTGTCTGCGCCTGCTCTGCCGCAGCCCAGCCCAGCATTTGGGCTTCTACCCGCAAGTCATTGGGTAGATCTGCCGCCTGCAGCGCGTCTTTCAGCTGCCTTTCTTCGGCAACCGTGGTCTCGCCTTCGTAGTAGCGGCTTATCAATTCCCGCACATTATCCCAGTTTCTCATAGCTGCTTACTTGTAAAAATTTTTCTCTCAGGGTTTTTCTGGCCCTGGATAGGGCCACCCGGATTGCATTTACCTGCATACCTGTTATTTCTTCTATTTCTTCATAAGAGAGCTCTTCTACCTCCCGCAGCCGCAAAAGCCATTGCTGTTGCTCAGTCATAGTTAACATGAGGCGCTTCAGTACCTCATGATGATTCGCCGATTCGGTGAGCTGGTGTGGCGATGCAGCCCCGCTTTCGGCGTACTGCAGCCCCTCCAGCCCCTGCCTGTTTTTAAAACTTTTGGACCGAAGCCTGTCCAGGCAGAGATTGCGAACGGTGCGAATAGCAAAAGCTTCTACATTATCACAGAGCAGCAACTTTTGCCGGTGAATCCACAGTCGCAACATACCTTCCTGTAAGGCATCCTGGGCTTCGTCGCTGTCTTTCAGCATCCAGTAAGCCACCCGGTAAAGGCGGTCTTTGGCAGGTATTACACGTTGGCGGAAGAATTCGAGCTCCATATCTGATACCATGACGGGCCATAAGGCAGAACATTACAGGCAAAGACAAATAATGCAGAAGAATTTTTAAAAAGCTAACCTAAACAGGGTAGTACCTTGTAGTGCCAGCTGCAGCAGCATGGGCTAATGCCCTTGCTGCTATTACAAGTAAAAGCACAGCTTAGTGGTTTAAAACATAAAAAGCGAAGAGATTGCGCTCTTCGCTTCAGAAACCTGATTTTTTTTATGATGCACCGTTTAGTGAGAGCGGTTTATCAGCGCTTCTCTATATAAATGGCGCCGTTGAGGCTTTTGACATAGATTTCGGGACCACCCCCATTAACGGTTCCTTCTACCCAGTTTTCGATCTTCACCTGGTAAACCCCGTTGCCGTTGGCAGATTCACTGCGGGCGGTTGGTTGTTTCATCTTCATATCGAAATTGGTGTATACATCACCAAACTGGGATTTAGCCTTAACACTGAACTTGGCATTTGCCGGCAGCTTTACCTGAATTTCTCCATTAACATTGGTAAACGACATAGGCACATCGGGCAGTGTTTCAGCAAATTCAGCTTCTATTTCACCATTTACTGTATTAACCATGGCAGCACCCGATATATTCTGCAGCACAACAGAACCATTAACATTGCTAATATCCAGTTCGCCGCTTACATCCTTTACCTGAACCAGGCCGTCATTTACGGTACGCAGGTGAAGAGAAAAATTACGGGGCACCAGGATCACGAGATCTGCTTTTCGCATCCAGCTGTTTACTTTTATGGTTACCTCGTTGTTTTCTTCCCTGATATCAAGCCCTACATTGTTATCTGAAATTCGGCGCATGCCGTTTTCAGTAGCAGGTTTGTCACTTTTGCGCCCACCTTCAGTGGTATAACGCACTACCACCTCCTGGCCATTATAACCTTCTACATCAATGCCCCCATTTAAGGTATGTACCTGCAGCCGCCCCGGTTTACCAGGGTTGGATAGCGGTATGGCAATCTGATCTTCTTCTGATTCCCCCGAATTGCCTTGCTGAGCAGCTGCCGGCCCTCGCATAAGTACTAAACCGAGCAGCAGGGTTATGTATGCAATTGTATGCTTCATGTCTACTGCGCTCCTCTCTTAAGATACATATCGCCATTAACGGTGGTAATTTTAATTCTTGGCCCACCCTCGCCTACCTGCAGCGAACTTTTACCACCAATTTTATAATAAGTGCCCCCATTCTTTTTCTTCTCTTCCTTCAGCGGAGAGGCAGTTACATCAAAATCAGTGTAAAAATCTCCTGAAACTGAAGTATACTGAATATTGGCTGCCAGCTGTGGTGGAAAGGTAAGCCTTACAGCACCGTTAACTGTGGTGAAATTTGTATCTGTACTAGGGGCCGTTTTGCTTTGCACCTCCACATCGCCATTTACAGTTGCTGCCGATACATTGCCCGATATATTGGTTAAGGTCACATGCCCGTTTACATTGTTTGCCCTCACATCGCTCCTCAGATCCTGCATCGTAACGTTACCACCGTTAACCGTCGATGCTTTTATTACAGCCTGATCTGGCACACGCAATTCAATATCGAATTTTACCTGCCCGTAATCTCTATCTTTACGGTTGTCATTCATGCTGTAGTTCCAGTTACCGTCGCTGTTTTGTTTTACTTCAACCCCGGGAGCATCGGCATAGATCAGGACCGTGTTACCCTCTTGCCGAAAAGTTAGTTTCCATTCTTTGTCAAGCGTTTCAGCATCTCCGTTGCGGCGGGCTTCTATTGTTTTTTCAGCCTGCATTTCTACTGCGATGCCATCATAGCCTTTCACATCTACTTTGCCGTTAATGTTCATGACCTGAATGGTATACTCTTTGCTATTCTGTGGCAGCGTGAGTGTTTCGCGAATGGTTTGTGCTTCCTGGGCAAATGCTGCACCCAGGGCTGTGGCTGCTATGGCGAAGGTTAATAAGATCTTTTTCATGTTTATAGTAAGATTTGAATACTTTGATTTATTTGTTGTTTAACAGTACTGTCTAAGTCTTTTTGTTCCAGCAGCTTCTGCATAGGCGCTACGGCCCTTTTTTCCTGCAGTGCCGCCATTTCTTCGGCCAGGGCCATTTGTACCAGCGGAGAATCCTGGTGTTCAAACGCGCGAACCAGCCCCTCCCGCACCAGCGGATAATCTGCATGCTTATGCAGGGCTTCTATGGCTGCCAACCGAACATTAATGCTGGGGTCGGTATTAAGTGTATTCAGGAGTGCATCGATCACCTGCTGGTCTGCCTTGGGCAGTTCCTGACTTAAATTCACGGCCCGCAGACGCTCCGAGGCGGAGTTTTGCTCCAGCTGGTTTAACAACACCACCTGCTGCATCTCTACCAACTGGTTCTGCAGCTGGGATATCTGCTGCTCGTAGGCAGTTGCGGGACGTAGCCAATAACCAAGGCCTATACCTAAAATCAAGAACAAAGCGCCTGTTAGTACGGCACCAGCTTGCACCTGCCCCTTCCAGAAAAGCCGTTCCATCCCCTGCTGCAGCCGGGTTAAGAAGCCCGGCCGCTTAGCCTCTGCTTCTTCCTGGGCCAGCATGGTGTAAAAGTTTGTTCTCAGGCGTGGGCTGGGCACCGGCTCCGGCATGGCTTGCAACGCCATCACCATATTGCTGTACTCCTGCAGCTCCTGCTCTTTTATTTCACCATTATTCAATAATGCTTGTAGCTCCTGCTCCTGTTCCGTACTTAGCTGTCCTTCCAGGTAGTCCATTATAAGCGGTATGTGACGATCATCAATCATGTTGCACCTCCTCGTCTAATTGAGCATAAATGGTCTTCAGCTCCTGGATAGCCCGAAATATCTTTACACGCACGTTATTTTCTGTACTATTGGTCATATCGGCAATTTCTTTATACTTAAGCCCCTGAAATTTACTGAGCTCCAGGAGCTCCCTTTTTTCGTCACTCAGTTGCAACAGGGCTTTTTGCAGCAGGCCTACTTCTTCTTCCCGGTCACTAACCGGTCCATAACTGCTTTCTGCAGTTTTTTCTATGGTCTTTAAATCGTTGCGCTGCCCCTCCCGTTTATTCTTGCGCCAGTGATCTGCCAGAATATTGCGTGCCAGGTGAAACATCCAGGCACTAAAGGCTCCTTTCCCTAAAAAGGTGTGCTTGTACTTCAGGATGCGGTAGAACACTGTTTGGGTTAGGTCTTCACTTAAATCGCCATCGCGTGTAAGCCTGAAGAAAAAAGCATACAATGGTTTATGGTACCGCTCAAACAGCAACCCCAGGCAGGTGGTCCGGCCTTCTTTTACCTGCAGCATCAGGTGATTATCACTGAGGGTGTTCTGTTCCATTTTGTTTTACGCTGGGATAAACTTTGGCTTTGCCAAAACATTACAGGGGCTAGCTATATTTTTTTTCAGGAAGGCACAATATTAACTTGACGGGCGGCACCTTTCGGTTCTAATTGGCTTCTACTTAACAAGATATCTGCTTCATAAATATTAAAATGATGTTCAACGACGATAGCATGAAAGCACTGCTGGTAAAAGAAGGGCAGCTGGTAATAGGCAACTGGCCTAAGCCAAAGCCAGCAAAAGCAGAAGTTCTGGTGGCGGTAGAAGCAGCCGGCATTAACAGGGCAGACCTCTTACAAAAGGGAGGAAAGTATCCGCCACCGGTTGGTGCCAGCCCTTTGCTGGGTCTTGAAGTAGCCGGACTTGTTGCGGAGGTAGGTGATGGTGTAACGGATTGGCAGGTGGGCGATCGGGTCATGGGCCTGCTGCCCGGAGGAGGTTATGGACAATATGCAGTTCTTAACAGCCAGCTAGCCATGCCTGTACCTGAGCAGCTGAGCTTTGCTGAGGCTGCCGCAATACCCGAAGTTTTTCTAACTGCCTGGCAGGCGCTAGTATGGCTGGCGAAACTTCAAAAAGATGAAATAGTGCTGATACATGCCGGGGCCAGTGGCGTTGGTACTGCAGCCATTCAGCTGGCGAAAGCAATGGGTGCAGAGGTCTGGATTACCGCTTCGGCACCCAAACATGCTGCCTGTCGCGAACTGGGCGCCAGCGTAACCATCGATTATAAAGCAGCAGATTTTGCCAACGAAGTACAGGAAAGGACTGGCGGAAATGGCGTAAATGTTATTATTGATTTTATTGGTGCAGGCTATTGGCAGCAGAATCTCAAAAGTCTGGCCGTAGATGGACGGCTGGTGATGCTGGCTTTTCTGGGTGGTACAAAAACAGATGCAGACCTGGGCCCTCTTTTACAAAAACGCATTACGGTTTATGGCTCTACTCTCAGATCCCGATCGGTTGCCTATCAGGCAGCACTTACCAAAGACCTTGCCGCTTTCTTACTCCCACGCCTACAAAGTGGAAGACTTAAACCAGTGATTCATAAGATATATTCCTGGCAAGAGGCAGAGAAAGCCCATCAGGAAATGCAACACAGCCAGAATGTAGGAAAGCTAATCTTAACGGCTGAATAAATGCTGAATAAACAAAGAGCAGGATATTTGGTTTATTACTGGATTGAACACAGACTTTTTAACCAAAACAGTAAAACCATGAAAAAGAATTTTTTAATACTAGGAGCTTTTTGTTTAAGCTTATTTACCGCCTGCGATAGTGATCGCCGTACTGCCCAGAATGATGGTTACCAGGATACGACTGCCACTTCTACTAATACTACAAACCAGCAGAGTGGCCAGATGGACAACAATGTAACTGAATTTTTAACAGAGGCTGCCAGCGGTGGCATGATGGAAGTTGAACTGGGAAGAATAGCTCAGGAAAAAGCAACCAACCAACAGGTGAAAGATTTTGCAGCCATGATGATAAAAGACCATAGCGCTGCAAATGAACAGCTGATGAGCATTGCACAAGGCAAGAATATTCAGTTGCCAACTACTTTAACCGAAGAGCACCAGGAGCATGTAACAAAGTTCCGGGACATGGCCAGTGGTAATGACTTCGACAAAGAATATGTAGATATGATGGTAGAAGACCACGAAGAAGACATCAACAAGTTTGAAGATGCCCGGGAAGATGTACAAGACCAGGAGATCAAACAATGGGTTGACAACACACTGCCTACGCTGCGTCAGCACAAAGAGCGCATCGATCAGATTAAGGAAGGAATGGGCAGCTAAAAAAACTCCCCATGCGTTTGCTTTACCAGCAAGCGGCCCAGGGGTTTAACCCGCAGCAAATTTAAGGCAATACCTGAAACAAAAGATTGGCCAAACAGCTGCTGAAACTGACGACCTATCCATAAACGCCTGGCAAATTCTTTTTGCCAGGCGTTTTTATATGCCTGCTCCAAAGCCTGCTGCTGCTGCCAGTGGGCTACGGGCTCGTAATGCGCTATGATAAGCTCCGACAGGATCTTCCCGCCATGTATTGCCATGGCCATGCCATTGCCGCACAAAGGGGTAATCAACCCGGCAGCATCACCAACCATAAAAACGCCCTCCTGCACAGCATCCTTTTGCTTAAAGTTCACTTCATTGATCACCAGTGGCTTTTCATACAAAAAAGTAGCCTCTTTGAAAATCTTTTTCAGGTGTGGATTTTGCTGTAGATCTTTTTCTTCCATAGCCCCTATACTGCCCCAGCGCCGCAGGCGGCGGCGGTCTCCAAGGTAACACAGATTCCAGCTGCCATCTTCTATTTTGCTAACACCGCAGTAGCCACCCGGAAAATTGTGCAGCGCAACTTCATCATGCGGCAGTTCTGCTTTGATGTGGTATTTCACCCCTATGTAATCTGACCGATAGTCCATAAAAGGACGTGCCAGTTGCTTGTCGAGCCGACTGCGTTTACCCCAGGCGCCAATGACAAGTCTGCAGTTTTCTTCTGCTCCCCCTTTTAGCTTTATGGTGAAGCTATTGCCATTCCGTACTACATCCTGGACATGCGCGCCCTGCCGGACATCAGCTCCGACTTCCTGGGCTTTATTGCTCAGATATTCGTCCAGCCGGTAGCGGCTAATGCCAAAGCCCCCCATGCTCAGCCCATGGGAAACTGACTCTCCATTTATTTTGCTAAACCTGAAACGTGATATTGCTGCCGGTTGAAATTGATCGGGAAATGCCCCAAGTGATTGCAGGTAAGGCTTTACCTCGTTGGAGACATACTCTCCACAAACCTTGTGTAGCGGAAATGTATGCTTTTCCAGCAATAGCACCTGAAGACCCGCTTGTGCTAAATGGATGGCTGAGGTGAGACCGGCCAAACCGCCTCCAATAATGATAATATCCTTCAAGCTACATCAATAATAAAGCTACCATATGGGCTATA
>JASLAE010000497.1 GCA_030147305.1 Cesiribacter sp. | reverse complement strand
TAATGCGGATGGGTGTCTGCCTTCCGGAGCGCAGCATGCGTACGGCCTCTAGGTTAGACATGTTCTTTTCCAGTACATAATAACCATGTTTAACGCTCTCGTCATAGTTCATGAGCTTGGCCAAAAAGCCAAAGGAGACTGGTTCCTGTACAAAACGCTCCTCATACAGCCGGTCCTGTATGTTTTTGAAGGTCTCGCCGGGGCGAATGGTAAAAGCCCGCTCTTCCTGCTCCACCAGTATGTTGGGTGTAAATAAGATCTGCCAGGCATAGAAAGTAAAAGAAGTAAGCAGTACTGAAAAAACGATCAGCGCTGCCATTAATATCTTTCTGTTCTTCATGTTGTTTCGCAAAGAAATAGAACTGCCCGCTGCAAATTTTCAATGTTTCTAAACATTTAAGTGCAGCAGCAGGGTTAATCCGGTAGTCTTAAATAAATAACCGGCGGTTAAAGTTCATAAATTATTATAGATTGTAGCGTGACTGTCTATTATTTTCTAACGTAAATTTTTCTGATCGTATGGCAGCAGAACTCCTGAAAATTCATCCCGAGAACCCCGAGCAGCGTAAAATCTCCCGCGTTGTTGAGGTCCTTAGAAATGGCGGTGTTATTATTTATCCCACAGATACTATATATGGTATTGGATGTGATATATTCAATCAGAAGGCCGTGGAGCGGGTTTGTCAGATCAAAGGAGTAAAGGCAGATAAAACTCAGTTGTCTTTTATCTGCCAGGATATCAGCCATATTTCGGAGTATGTCAGGAGCTTAAGCACGCCTGTTTTTAAGGTGATGAAAAAAGCATTGCCCGGACCCTATACGTTTCTGCTGGAGTCCAGCACCAAAGTGCCCAAGATCATCAATGCCAAAAAGAAAACAGTGGGCATCCGTGTGCCGGATCACAACATACCGCGTATGCTGGTAGAGCAGCTGGGACATCCCATCATTACTACTTCCATTCATGATGATGATTCTATCAAGGCCTATACCACCGACCCAGAAGAGATCTATGAAAAGTTCAGCAAGCTGGTTGATATAATCATTGATGGGGGGATGGGCAATAACATCCCCTCTACCGTGGTAGATTGTACCGGAGATACCTTTGAGGTGGTACGGCAGGGCGCAGGTGACCTTACGCCTTATCTGCTATAAGTGCCGGATAAACCGGGGTTCCGGCAGGCAACTGGTGTTTCCAGCGTTTGTGCGACCACAGGTAAAGCTCCGGCTGCAGGCGAATGTTGCGCTCCAGGGCCTGAATGTAGCGGCTGGTAATCTCACCCTGCGGCAGATCGTTATAGGGCGGAAAGCCCAGCTCTTCGTACCAGATGGTATAATGACCCCGCCTGTTGCGTTTAATGCCAACATAATAAACAGGCATCTCTTCTTTGCGGGCCATCTTTTCGGCTGCGTTGAAAAATGGAGCGGGCCTGTTCAGGAACAACTGCCAGTGCCGGTTGCTTCCCGTGCCACCCATGGGAGCCTGGTCTGCCACCATGGCCAGATTACGAATTTGTCCCCGTGTCCTGACAACCTCCCGCAGCAGCTCAGCTTTTTCCACCAGATGAATATCATAGCGGTTTCGGATGCGATACATCAGCTTATCGAAAAAGGGACTCTCTACTTTCAGGTAAACAGCCAGCACGTGTTTTACTGACAGGCTGCCACGCAGCAGCAGATATTCCCAGTTAGCATTATGGCCTGTTAAACCAATAGAGCTGAGGCCTTGCGCGTAATAGGCATCGGTAAGCTCAGGGTTCTCAATATCTACCTTCTGCTTTACATCCTCTGCTGACATGGAGAGCACCTTGAGCGCTTCCAGCCAGGTATCGGTAAAGCTGCGATAGAAAGCTTTCATGGTTTTTTGGTACCAGGCTTCGGTTTGTGCAGGGAAGCTATGGCGCAAATTATCATAAATGACCTGCCGGCGATAGCGAATAAGGTGGTACAGCAACCAGGCCAGCCCGTCGGAAATAGCGTATATCACCGAAAACGGCAGGTAAGAGAATAGTTTAATGAACAGCATAGGCAGGCAAAGGTCGTATGCTTTTATATATACACCAAATGGGAACTGAGATTAGTATTTGGTAAATTGTGCAGGGTAAAGGGTAGTAAGGAAATAGAAGATGAACAATCGCGCTCATTCGCTTAACAGCATACTGCTAAACAAGGTAATTTGCATGCCTAACTGGCAGCACATAACCGCAAGCGGCAGAAATTGAAAAGCAGATAATCACCAGGCAATCACAGTTATTATACCCTATACGCTGAAGAAAATACTCGCGAACTGATATGTTGCATGAACCGCTGAAGCCACTGCTGGCGCTTCACTATTTTCCCAATATCGAATATTTTACTTTTTTTTTAGAGCCCGGGCCGGTGCTGCTGGAGGCACACGAGTATTTTGTAAAACAGACTTACCGCAACCGCTGCTATATCCTGGGCCCGCACCAGGTAGAGAAGCTTACGGTGCCGGTGCAGGGGGGGACGAAGAAAATTCTGGTACGTGATCTACAAATAGATAACAAACAGGCCTGGCAGCGCATGCACTGGCGCAGCCTGCAAAGCTGCTATGGAAAATCGCCTTTTTTTGAACATTATGCGCCCCGGCTGGAACCGGTTTTTTCGGCAGAGTGGAAGTACCTGTGGGACCTGAACGAGAAAGCCCTGACAGTTTGTCTGGATTTACTACGCCTTCCGGCAACACCAGAGCCCACCACTGCGTACATAGAACAAACCGGAACTGACCTTGTAGACCTCCGGCAGGCCATACGGCCTAACCTACCGTTTACTGCCCGAGATCTTTTACGCCCGGTATATTATACGCAGCTTTTTGGCGCAGAATTTGTAGCTAACCTCAGTGTGTTGGATGTTCTATTTTGTGAAGGCACGGCTGCTGCAAGTGTAATTCGTCAATCGGTCAAACAGAAATGAACATTCTAAAACAGGAATCTGTTTTAAAAATACTACATAATTACTAACTTAAAGGTGATTATCTGAAAGCCTCAAAGAAGAGCATCATATCTATTATTCTTTAAGCGTTAGATAATCGTTAGCCACTTATATATGGAAGCAAAATTTTCAAACCGGGTCAAAGAAGTGATCTCGCTCAGCAGGGAGGAAGCGCTCCGGCTTGGGCATGATTATATAGGTACTGAACATTTATTATTAGGCATGATTCGCGAGGGTGAGGGCGTTGCTGTCTCAATCCTTAAGAAACTAGGAGTGTCTCTGGATGAATTGCGTCAGTCTATAGAACGTGCCACTAAAGGTACAGCCACCCACCAGGTGAAAAATCTTGCCAATATTCCACTGACCCGTCAGTCGGAGAAGGTACTGAAGATCACCTACCTGGAGGCTAAAATCTTTAAAAGTCAGCTGATCGGCACTGAGCATTTACTGCTGTCAATTCTGCGCGATGAAGATAACATCGCCACCCAAATCTTAGAAAAATTCGACGTTAGCTATGACGTTGTGAAAGAAATGCTGGAATACCAGTCCGACGGACCAAATTCTGCCCACGATACCGACGATGATGAGGGCGATAGCTCACGCATCTTTGGTGGTGGCAGCGGCTCTGGCCGTGGCGAAGCCGGTGCAGGCAAAGGTGCTGAGAAATCACGTACCCCTGTGCTGGACAACTTTGGTCGCGACCTTACCAAAATGGCCGAGGACAGCAAGCTTGATCCTATCGTAGGACGGGAGGATGAAATTGAGCGTGTGGCCCAGATCCTGAGCCGCCGTAAAAAGAACAACCCCATTCTGATTGGTGAGCCGGGCGTTGGTAAAACAGCGATTGCGGAAGGCCTTGCCCTGCGCATTGTACAACGCAAAGTAAGCCGTGTGCTTTTTAACAAGCGCGTGGTAACCCTGGACCTTGCTTCGCTGGTTGCCGGTACTAAATACCGTGGTCAGTTCGAAGAGCGGATGAAGGCTGTGATGAACGAGCTGGAGAAATCACCTGATGTGATTCTCTTCATCGACGAGCTGCACACTATTGTGGGTGCCGGTGGCGCCAGCGGTTCGCTGGATGCTTCTAACATGTTCAAACCTGCCCTTGCCCGCGGTGAGATCCAATGCATTGGTGCTACTACCCTGGACGAGTACCGTCAGTACATCGAGAAGGATGGCGCCCTGGCCCGTCGTTTCCAGATGGTAATGGTAGACGCTACTTCTGTAGAGGAAACCGTTGAGATCCTGACCAATATTAAAGATAAGTACGAGGAACACCACCACGTTAACTATACCGAACAGGCAATTCAGGCTTGCGTGAAGCTGTCAGATCGCTATATCAGCGACCGCTTCCTGCCAGATAAAGCCATTGACGTTTTGGACGAAGCCGGTGCCCGCGTACACATAAATAATATACACGTTCCGGATGATATCGTGAAGCTGGAAAGCGAGATCGAAGACATCAAGAATGAAAAGAACCGCGTGGTGAAAAGCCAGAAGTACGAAGAGGCTGCCCGCCTGCGCGATTCAGAGAAAAAGCTTCT
>JASLAE010000332.1 GCA_030147305.1 Cesiribacter sp. | reverse complement strand
CGTTGTATGCAGCGTTGCAGCCAGCGGTGCGTCATTTCCATGCTCTTGCGGGCATAGTCGTAGTCACAGGGGTAGGGCGGGCATTCATCAAAGGCCATGATAATATCGGCACCAATGGTACGCTGAATGTCCATAACGCCTTCCGGTGTAAAAACTATCTTGGAACCATCGATGTGCGAGCTGAATTTCACCCCTTCTTCCTGAATTTTCCGGATGTCGGAAAGGGAAAAAACCTGGTAGCCGCCACTGTCGGTGAGGATGGGACCATCCCAGCCGCCAAACTTATGCAGTCCGCCGGCTTTTTCCAGAACATCCAGCCCGGGCCGCAGGTACAGGTGATAGGTATTGCCCAGGATAATCTGGGCCTTGATATCCTGCCGCAGCTCCCGCTGATGTACCGCTTTAACGGTGCCTGCTGTGCCAACAGGCATGAATATGGGTGTTTCTATGGTGCCATGCTCGGTCGTGAGCCGGCCGGCGCGGGCCTTGCTCTGCCGATCAGTAGCCTCTAGTGTAAAATGCATTTTCTTTAAGGTCACTTCAACCTGCAAATTTACGCGCTTTTTGCACCATTACCTAGCAAGCCTCATGCCAATAAAAACCAGTGCTTCTGCAACTCACAGAGCCTGAGCCTTATTTATTTTTTCGTGTAATATTGATGTAAAGAAATAGCGGAAATGATGGGGTAGACACGCTATATTTGGACTCTTAAATTTCAAGAGATTCATGCCCTTAGTGTCTGCCGGATTGTTGATCCTTTTTGGTGTTATTGTCTTTATTCAGTTCTTCTTCTATTTGTTCCGGTTTGGGCGTGTAGCATGGTACAAAAAGCCTGCATCGGCTCCTCGTCCACAGGTGCCCGTTACCCTGATCATTAGCGCCCATAACGAAAGCGCCAATCTGCGCAGGCTGTTGCCACGCCTGCTGGAGCAGGACTATCCCAACTTCGAGATCCTGATTGTAGACGACCGCTCTACCGACTACAGCCACACCTGGCTGGAAGAGGAAAGCAAGAAAGATCCCCGGGTGCGCTCCCTGCACATTGAGCAGACACCCCGGCATTTTACCCCTAAAAAATGGGCACTTACCATGGGCATTAAACATGCTACGCATGATGTGGTGCTTTTAACAGATGCCGACTGTGAACCAGAGGGTCCATTCTGGCTGGCCCATATGGCAGCCAAATTTGAAAAAGAAGGGGTACAAATAAACCTGGGTTTTTCGCAATACCGTAAATTGTCAGGCTTTTTAAATACCTTTATACGTTTTGAAACCCTGTACACAGGAATGCTGTACATGGGGTCGGCACTGGCACGCTCACCTTATATGGGTGTTGGGCGCAATTTAGCCTACAGAAGGTCGTTCTTCTTAGAAAGAAAAGGCTTTTTAGCGCACAAGGAAATCCTGAGTGGCGATGATGATTTGTTTATAAACTATAACGCAAATAAACGCAATACAGCAGTAACCATGGGTCCGGAAGCTTTGGTGTTATCAACCCCCAAAACTACCTGGAACAGCTGGTTTCACCAGAAAGTGCGGCATTGGTCGGCTGGAAAACAATACAGGGCGGGTACCCGTACGGGCCTGGCATTTTTAATGCTTTCGCAATGGTTATTCTGGATAACTTTTGTGTTACTCCTGAGTTTAAGGATTGAACCTTACGCTGTACTTGGGGTGTTTTTGCTAAGAACAATCCTGTTATACTATTTACTGATTCAGGGCAGTAAAAAGCTGGGGGCTCCGTTCCAAAGCTGGTACCTGCTGTTGTTGGATCTGTTGATGGTATTTTATCAGCTCGCTGTAGGGGTAGTAGCCTATTTTACGAAACAGACTAAATGGAAGTAAACAGCAATAAGAACTTTTCTGCCAAGGCATTAGAAGACTTTCGGCTAATTGACCAGGCACTTCAGGAGAAGGACCAGACCGCTTATGGCGAACTGATGAAACGCTATAGAATGGCGGTTTACCACATGATCCTGAAAATGGTGCGTAATGTAGATGACGCCGAAGACCTTACCATTGAAGCTTTTGCCAAGGCCTTTAAGAATCTGCACAAGTTTAAGCAGGATTATACTTTCAGTACCTGGCTTTTTCGCATCGCTACCAACAATGCCATAGACTTTATCCGCAAAAAGCGTTTAAAGACCCTGAGCCTTAACACTACCTTTAAAAATGATAGTGGTGATGATGTGAACATTGATGTGGAAGATGAAACGCTTAATCCGCAGCAGGAAGCCATCAAGAGCCAGAAAGTGGAACTGGTGCAGATGTTTGTAACCAAGCTGCCACCCAAATACCAGCGCCTGGTGCGTCTGCGCTATTTCGATGAGCTTTCATATGATGAAATAGCCAAGGAACTAGATGCGCCCCTGGGTACTATCAAAGCACAGCTTTACCGTGCCCGTGAACTTATGTACGAGCTGGTAAAGGATAAGAAAGACCAGATATAGCTTTGGGTATTGGATTAGGCAGCCCGCTGGCTGTATCTTACTGATGCCTGAGCTGTTTCAGATTCCCTGAATCAGTGATACTAAATTATAAGGGTTTCCGAACCCGCCCTTGAAAAACTTTTGCTCCGGTGCCGCAATGGCCGCCGGAGTTTTTTATTTTGCACCCTATGCAACAAGGCTCAGCACTCATCAAAAAATATTTTCCCGACATTACGCCGGTACAGGAAGAGCAGTTCAGTCGCCTGGGCGCCCTGTACGAGGAGTGGAACAGCAAGATTAATGTAGTTTCCCGAAAAGACATTGAGCAGCTATATGTACACCACGTACTGCATTCGCTGTCAATTGCCAAAGTGCAGCCCTTTATCAGCGGTGCACAAATTTTAGATGTGGGCACTGGCGGGGGCTTTCCCGGCATACCACTGGCCATTCTTTACCCTGAAGCCAGCTTTTACCTGGTCGATTCCATCGGGAAAAAAATTACGGTGGTCAAGGGGGTGGCAGAGGCGCTGGGGCTGCAGAATGTGCGGGCGGAGCAGATCAGGGCAGAGCTGGTAAAAGGCCAGTTTGATTTTGTGGTAAGCCGTGCCGTTACCCGCATGAAGCCCTTTATTGGCTGGGTTGAAAAGAAAGTGAGGCAGGACTCCAGGCACCCGCTGTATAACGGTATTCTTTACCTGAAGGGAGGGGAGCTGGAAGAAGAGATGCAGGAAACAGGCCTTAACTGGTCGTCTTATAACCTGGCAGACTTTTTTGAAGAAGAATACTTCGAAACTAAAAAGGTGGTGTACGTACCCTTGTAGTCTTTCTGTAATTTGAAAGGAGTCAGTGACTGGGAAGTGTTGGTAAAGTATACAATTCTATAAATTGCGCCTGAACAATGCGAAATGCAACCGGACTTCTGCTTTTGCTCTTCCTTGCTGCCTGCAACAGACCAGATTATCACTACAGTGCCAAAAAGCTGGAAGGGGTAAGCCTGGTAGCCTCGCCAGATCCCTATGGTCCCGAAGTAATGCAAGAATTAACAGCAGCGGGGGTGGAATGGGTAAGCCTGATGCCCTATGCCTTCACCAACCCGGGCGATACCAATTTACACTACAACCTGGAGCAGCAATGGTGGGGCGAGCAGGATGGGGGTCTGATAACCTCCATTCGCCTGGCACAGGAAGCAGCAGTGCAGGTAATGCTTAAACCCCATCTCTGGCTGCAGGGAGGTGGCTTTACCGGGGACCTTAGCTTTGAGACAGCCCAGGAATGGGAAGCATGGGAGCGGGCGTATACCCGGTATATCCTGCATCATGCCCGGATTGCAGATTCTATGCAGGTTCCCATTCTTTGTATTGGCACCGAACTTACACGGCACAACCAGCAGCGCCCCCAATACTGGCAGCAGCTCATCGATACAGTGAAAACCCAGTATGCCGGTAAGCTCACCTATGCTGCCAACTGGGACGCAATAGATGATTTTCAGCATTGGGAGCAGCTTGATTTTATTGGAGTGGATGCCTATTTCCCCCTCAGTGAGTCCGGCCAGCCAACCGAAGCGGAAGTTGCAGCAGCCTGGCAGCCCCACCTGGATGCCCTGAGAAAGTTAGCGGGCAGGCACCAGAAGCCCATTCTTTTTACCGAGTGGGGCTATCGGAGCATCCGGGGCACCACCCACGAACCCTGGCGTTCCGATCAGGAAGGTGAGGCTGATCCGGAAGCGCAGGCCGTAGCTTACCAGGCCTTTTTCGAAGCAGTGTGGTCTCAGCCATGGCTTGCCGGCGCATTTCTCTGGAAATGGTATCCACAGCTTCCGCGAAGGCACCATCGCCTCGAGACAGACTTTACACCACAGGGAAAACCAGCCCTACAGGTGGTGAAAGAGCATTATGTTAAATAATGGAACTGATTGGGTATTCTCGAGGCCTTTCTTGCAGGAGAGTCATTAAAATATGCTTTATTTCATTTTTATTATTACATTTATGCGGTTGCGGGTATAGGTATAGAAGCTCCTGATCCGCTTTGCCCGCTACTTTTCGGGAGTCTTGCGTAAAAGGGTAATAATGAATACACTAGTGAATTATTATAACATGAAAAAAGGAATATGTACACTTTTGCTGATGTTCATGACATCGGCAGTGCTTTTTGGCCAGCTGCGACATGAACAGCAATCACAGCTTGGTTTGCGGGCAGGTGTTAATTTTGCCACCATAGACGATGGCCTGGATCAGCTGGAAGAAATTGAGGAGGAACCCAGGCTTGCCAGGTTAACCATTGGTTTGGCAACCAGTTTCTGGATGAGCCAGGTAATGGCTTTCGCCCCGGAAGTTAACTTCAGCCAGCGTGGTTATAAAGCCACAGGTAACGACCTGCTTGGGCAGGAGTACACCCATACCTATAACTACAACTACATAGAAATTCCTTTACTGCTCCGTGCTACTTTTGGCCAGCAGCTGGTGAGGGGTTACATCAATGCAGGCCCTACGCTGGGGTATCTGCTCAGTGGAAAAGAAAAAATTACTGACAGTAGTGGTTCAAGAGAAGAAAAGATCGATACTGAAGATGAAATCTATAATGTGCTGGAGGTTGGTGCTGCTGCTGGTGGTGGCATCCATTTCAATACAGGCATTGGCAGTTTTATGATAGACCTGCGGTACCACACTGCTTTCACAGACCTGCAGAAAGAAGAATTTAGGTTGCCGGCCTATGTCATAGCTGGCCAGGCGCCAGAGAAATTCAGAAACCAGTACGTCAGCATTTCACTGATGTACTTAGGGCCTTACCGTGAATAATAGAAGGAACCTGTACTGTAAAGTGCAGGTTTTTTTATGCTCAGTTGTCAAGGAGGAGAAACATTTAAACCATTAGGTGGAATATGAAAAGAAGCTTGTCATATGCTGGAAGTTATGTCTCATTGAAAGGGGAACGACCTGGTCAAAAATTTCGTAGATTTAGTTATGGAAGATTTGCTCAATAGAATAACATTAAATCCTGATATATGCCATGGCAAGCCTACTATCAGGAATAAAAGGTACCCAGTTGACCTTATTCTTGACCTACTCACCTCAGGAATGACTGACCTGGAAATATTGGAGGATTATCCAGCATTAGAGCGTGAAGATATCTATGCCTGTTTAGCATATGCCGCAAGACTGACCAGGACTATGACCTACATCAAAACTGCATGAAGTTCCTTGTAGATGCTCAATTGCCTACTAAGCTATGTGAGGTGCTACAGCTAGCTGGACTGGATGCTGTACATGTTGACTCCCTGCCGGAGGGAGATGAAAGTTCAGATAGAGCTATTGCTCTCTTTGCTGACCAAAATGATCTGATAGTCATCACAAAGGACTCTGATTTTTACCATTCACATATGATTTTACAGCAGCCAAAAAGACTGCCGCTCATTACAACAGGTAACATTAAAAACAGGAGACTCTTTGACCACATCAGAGCAAATGCACTGACCATAAAAAACCTATTCGATAGCTGTAATTATGTGGAAATGACCAATGACAGCATTATTGGGCATGATAGATAAATAATAAACAAGACATAACAAAAGAATAAGACCAGTTCCAGTTGGCATTCAGCCATTCTTTTTCAGGCAGCGATCAAACTTTCAATAAGCGGTAGTGAAGGTTGCCTGCTCTATTCAATGGATGATAGCTGCAAACCCAATTTTATCATTCTGAAACATATCCAGTTAAGTTTACTTTTCAGTGCTGTAATCCTTTTTACTCCATGTAAAGAAGAGTCTTCAATACCCACTGATTTATTTGGCAACTGGCAATCAGAGGAAATCTCATTAATGGGGTGTTACAGGATAATAATCTTAGTGAATCGGCCCATCTAGACCTGGAGGTGGATTATTCTTACTCCAGAAATTATGCTATAGGCACCTGGTCAACGAATAACACTAAGCTTGATTTAATTCTCCTGAGGATTCAAATACACAGCCGAAGCGCTATAAGATTGTACATTCATCCGATGTTACTTTAATCCTTGAAATTACCTTAACAGAATAAGCCTATGGCGGGGACTTTGAAGTAGTAGAAGAAGATGAATTGATTACCGTTACTGAAAGTATAGAAAAAAATAGTTAGCAGTTGGTATAAGCATTTAGCATAGAAGGTGTTGCGTTTGAAGAAAGTATCAGAAAATAAAATTTAACCCCACTTGGCAGCATTGTCAATACACATTGAACCCTTAACTGATAGCCAACAAGCCCCATTTGATTTACTTGAATTGGCCGACCCTTCTAAAGCACAAATCAATACTTATCTAGCATCAGGAACGTGTTATGTAGCCAAGAGGGATTCTGAATTAATTGGGGTAATGGTTTTGAAAGAGGTGGATTCTTCTACAATAGAAATAAAAAACATTGCCCTAAAAAAATCCGCACGGGGGAAAGGGATTGGAAAGATTTTGCTGAAATATGCAGCCAAAGTCAGTCGAGAAAACGGATATGAAGTCTTATTGATAGGAACCGGGAATTCAAGTGTTGGACAACTTGCACTGTATCAAAAAGAAGGATTTGAAATGAAAAGAATTGAAAAGGACTTCTTCCTGAAACACTACGATGAACCCATTTTTGAAAATGGCATCCAGTGTAAGCATATGGTAATTTTGGAAAAGAATTTAAAGAATTTAAACTTACCGCAAGCATGTTTATAGCTTGAGGCGAGTGAAGATTAAAAATAGATTTCCCTCAACAACAGAATACATCAATCTACACGCCAGCATTGAGCCATTCTTGTAGATGAAGCCAGCTTTGTGTACTTTCAGCAGAGGCCGATGGGTGGGCGCCTGCGTTACTCAAAGGAATTTCAAGACAAACAGAAAACCATACCCAATGCGAACATTAGTATTTGCACTTCTATTTTTTTTAAATGTTGCTTCTGGCTTTGGGCAGGTTTCCTTACAAAAAATGTCACCTGAGCATGGAAATTATAATGTTGGTTTTAAGCATTATCTGGCATTAGATAGTACCAGGACATACCACAGAATTTTTGACTGGAGTAATACAGCAGTTGACAGGCCCATCCCAATTAGCATATGGTATCCGGCAAAAAATGAATTGAGAGAAAAAACTCCCCTGAAAATATTGGCCTACATGAATATTCTAAAAGAGGAAGAAGAGTGGGAGCATCTTCCTGAAGAACAAATTCTGAATTGGTTTCAATATCCAAATACCGAGGCAAACAGGAGCCATCTGGAAGCAAGTACGACAGCATTTCCGGAGGCTGAAAGAGTCGCTAAAAAATTTCCGGTCATTCTTTATGCTCCCAGTTACCAAGCTTCTTCCATAGAGAACTTTGCCCTATGCGAGTTTTTAGCCAGTCATGGATTCGTAATCTTATCCAGCCCTGGTAGAGGGACTGAAAACCGCTTTTTTGAAGGTGGTACCCAAAAAGATATGGAAACTCAGGCAAGAGATATCGAATTCCTGATAAAGGAATTATCAAAATATGATAACATCGATCAGGATAAAATAGCTACGATGGGGTTCAGTTTTGGGGGATTATCTAATGTGCTGGCGCAAATGCGAAATGGAAAAATAAAAGCTATTGTCAGTCTGGACGGTAGCATAAAATATCAATACGCTACTTTACTGCAATCCCCATTTGCAAAAATGGAAAAGGTAAATGTGCCATTTATTCACATGGCCCAGAAGAACATCCCGAAAGAGGTAATGATTGAAGATGTAATTGATTCTACCCTCAATAACAGATTCATCTTTTATGATAGCCTGGTTAATAGCCAGGCGTATAGTTTGAAATTTAACAATTTATCACACGGATACTTTAGTACGCTGGGTATTCTTTTTCAAACAAGAGATAAACGGCAGGATAAAAGCGACTTGGAAATCATGGAATCCTACAAATGGGTGTCGCTTTATACATTAAACTTTTTAAATGCTTTTTTGAAAGCCGATAGTGTATCACTTGCCTTTTTAGAAAGAACACCGGAAGACAATGGCATACCAGCGCAGCTGCTTTCGAAAAAATCAAAGTCACCTCTCAAAAAACCATTTAGCTTCGAAGATTTTAACGATAAGGCTGCAAGTCAAAACTACAAGGCGCTGGAGCAGCTTTATGAATCAATTCTGAAAGCGGACGCAACCTTTACGTTAGCGGAAGGCAACCTGAATAACCTTGGCCTGCAGCTTGTTTTCAATCCGGAAACATCAGCACAGGGAATCAATGTTTTTCTGTTAGCCACTAAAATTTATCCTGAATCTTCGAACCTCTTCGATAGTCTTGCGGAGGGTTATTTATTCCTTGGAAACAACAAG
>JASLAE010000259.1 GCA_030147305.1 Cesiribacter sp. | reverse complement strand
CGTATAGACCGCGATCCGGAGCAGGCGGAGCGTAAGCTGATAAGTGACGAATTCCGCAACCTGGGCAGCGAATTTCGCCTGATGCATCACTACCAGACCGGCAGGCAACCGGCAGTCCTGGTCGCCGGCACACGACTTTACCGTGGCGAAACAACCAAGCTGCAGGGTACAGCCAATAAAGGAAAGGAGGCAGACTTTTACTTTCTGAATGCTGACAGCCTTTCGGTAAATCACTTGTTCCCGAATAAAAATGCTGCATTCTTTCTGGAAAATATCTTTAATGTAAACAATCGGCTAAGCCTGGTGCCCGGCATTCGCTACGAACTTATCAGCACCCGGGCAGCAGGATCCTTCCAGGAAGTGCGGTATCAGCAAAATGAAGAGGGCTACCTGGTGCCGGTAACAGTTTCAATTCCCGATAGCCTCAGGAGCAACAGAGACGTATTGCTGGCTGGGCTGGGCATTAGCTATAAACTTAAGCACGAGCAGGAACTCTATGGCAATATATCGCAGAACTACCGCTCTGTAAACTTCACAGACCTGCGCAATGTGAATAAAAACGAGCGGGTTTCTGCCAGCTTAAAGGATGAAAGCGGCTTTAATGCCGATCTGGGCGTTAGGGCCAGTACGCCAAAGTTTACTTATGACCTCAGCGCCTTTTACTTAAACTACGGCAACCGGATTGGCTTTTTATTGGAGACCGAAGGCAATATACCGGTGCGGGTTCGGCAAAACTTAACGGATGCCCACATTGTGGGTATTGAAACCGTAGCACAAACAGACGTGATGCAATGGCTGAAACCATCGCCCGGTTTTTCATTAGAGGCGTACATAAACCTGGCTTTGATCCGCGGACGCTATGTGCGCTCAGATATCAGTGCCATCAGTGGCAACCGCGTAGAACTTGTGCCCGATGTTAACCTGAAGAGTGGCCTGGAATTCAGGAAGAAAAATTTATCGCTTGCCTATCAGCTAACGTATCTGAGCCAACAGTATACAGACGCCCAAAACACACCTGAGATCAACAGTGCCGTGGTTGGGATGATCCCTGCCTTCTATGTAATGGACCTTTCAGCCGCTTACAGCTGGAAATGGTTTAGCCTGGAAACAGGCATTAATAATCTCAGTAATAATATGTATTTTACACGCAGAGCGACCGCTTATCCAGGGCCTGGCATAATTCCTGCAGATGGGCGCAACTTCTATTTAACCTTACAGGTTAAATATTAAAAGAAGATATTTAGTTATCTTTGTACCAGTGTAGGTACAAGTTGCCTTTTGGGAAGAATCTAGTCATGACGTACGAAGCCGCTATCATACAATACCAGCCCCTGTTAATTTCCATTGCGCAGCGCATGGTAAAGAACATGATGGATGCTGAAGATATCGTACAGGATACCTTCTTAAAATTTCTGAGCCAGCCGCCTAAGACGATCGAAAATCTAAAGGCATACCTGGTGCGGGCGGTTATCAATAATTGCCTCAATCACCTCAAAAGGCTGCGCCAGAGTGCAGAAGAGCTGCTTGACCCGCTGCTGCACGCAGAGTGGCTGGCGCAATTCGATCTGAACATGCACCTTACCGAGCGTGAAGGGGAAGTTTCCGAAGCGCTTAAAATACTGTTACAAAAGCTCGAGCCTTCTGAACGGACCGTCTATCTTTTCCGTGAAGTTTTTAATTTCGATTATGCGGAAATAGCCGAGATCGTCGAAAAAAAGAAAGATAATTGCCGCCAGCTTTTCTGCCGGGCGCAGGCTAAGCTTCAGGAGGAGAAAGTACGCTTTTCTTTTACCATAGATCAGCACAAGCATACCCTGCAAACTTTTATGGAATCTTGCCGGCAGGGCTCTTTCCTGGGGCTGATCGACAATTTTAAGGATGACCTGCGCCGGAAAATGCCTTTTACCGAATAAGCGTAACTGGCGGGGCAGCTTTAATATTTTTTACTTTGCAATATTTTTAGATCCCTCTGCAGGGCATGAAAAAATTTGATACCCAGGAGTTAAACCAGCTGATCAGCTACCGCCGTGCTATTTATCCGGTAAGTTTTTCTAAAGAACGTGTTGACGACGCTGTTGTAGAACAAATGTTGGAGAATGCCAATTGGGCACCCACACATGCACGTACAGAACCCTGGCGTTTTAGTGTATTTTCTGATAACGGACTAAAAACCCTGGCAGATTTTCAGGCAGCCCTTTACCGGGAGCTTGCCACCAAAGAAGGTACATTCAAGGAAGGAAAGTATCAGAAACTGCAGGATACGCCCCTTTTGTGCTCTCATATCATTAGTATTGGCATGCACCGCCACCCAAAGGAAAAAGTGCCCGAAATTGAAGAGGCGGAATCAGTTGCCTGTGCTGTTCAGAACATGTGGCTAACCGCCAGCGCTTATGGCATTGGCTGCTACTGGGGGAGTGGCGGTATTACTTACAGGCCCGAAGCACTTTCCTTCTTTGGCCTTGAGCCCCAGGACCAGCTGCTGGGCTTTCTGTACCTGGGCATTCCTAAAGGCAACTGGCCTGAAGGACATCGCTCTCCCATTGCAGATAAAATTCGTTGGGTGAGGGAATAGCTCAACCTTGCTCTGCCACTCCCGTATCTGTGTAAGAGTAGTTGTATACATTACTTTTTTTATTACACACTTTTAGTGTGACTACCTTACCTATGGAGCAAGGCTTGCAATTATGTGCCTTTACAGATCTGCTGACGATGCTTCCCGGCTTGCACTGGTGGCAAAGCCTGGAAGAAGATAATTACGTATTTACTGCTTCCTGCAAAAAATTTTTGGGAATACAGGAACCCCTGACCCCTCAAAAATGGCAGGCCCTGCTGCACCCGCACGACCAGCCTCGGCGGACCAAAGCCATACAACAGCTACAACAGAACGATGAAATAACCTTAACCTACCGCATTCTGGCAGCATCCGGCATTTATGAATGGGTGCAGGAGAATATTCGGTTGGTGCAGGCAGAAGATGCCGGCATCGCCCTGATAAGTGCCGCAACTACCTGCCAGATTCCAGTCTACTGGTCAATTTTTAATAATACTTCCCTATTCCTGATTCTGACTGACGCTACAGGCCATATTCAGGAGGTAAACCAAACAGCACAGCACTTTATGGGGCAAGGCTGGGAACAGGGCTGGAACAAACCCTTATGGGAAAGCCAGTACTTTCAGCAGCCAGACAATGAAACCAACAAGATCAAGAAGGCTATACAAAGAGCCGCTGCAGGAGAACATCTACACCAGCAGCAATGGATGATAGCTTATGAAGGAATGCAGTTCCTGGGTAAATTCTCCATTAAGCCTTTATATAACCTGCAGGGTGAGCTGGAATTCCTGATGGTAGAGGGCAGCAACGTTTTACATCAAAAGAAAGAAGATCAGCAATGGCGTACCCTTGCAGAGAATATTCCGGATGTGATTGTCCGTTTCGATAAAGAGCTACGCTATTTATTTGCCAACCCGGCCATAGAGGCTTTTACCGGTCATAAGCCAGAATATTTTTTAGGCAAACCTATCGAAGAAACAAACTTTCCCGATCCCAGCTGGGATGGCTTTGAAGATTGCCTGCAAAAAGCGTTGGAAACACGCGAAATGAAGACTTATTCCGGTGAGGTAACTACCCCCCAAAACGAGCAGCTTAGCATTTACAGCTTGTTGGTGCCAGAGCTGGATGATAAGGGGGAAATATGCAGCCTACTGGTTATTACCAGGAATGTTTCTGAACTGGTGCAGAAAGAAAAAGCCCTGGAGCAAACCAATGCCAAACTAAGGGCCATCATTGAAGGCACACGCGATCTTGTATGTGCCTTTAATACAGAAAAAAAGATCATTGCCTACAATGATGCATTCAAGGAGGAAATGCAACGCATTTTTGGTGTCACTGTTGGCTTAAAAAACAACATCAATGATATTTTAGGCAGCTACCCCGAAGAATTAAAAAATGCCCGAGACCTCTTGAAACGTGCGCTGCTGGGAGAGGAGTTTACCATTCTGCAGGAATTTGGCGATCCGACTAGGGAGCGGCATTACTATGAAATAAGCTTTTCATCTATCCGGGATGAAGACGGCAAAATTATTGGTGCCTCCTCCAGAACGCGCAATGTAAGTCGTGAACAGGAGATTGAAAAAGAGTTGAAGGATGCCCATGAGTTCCTGGTATTGGCAGAAAACCTCCCACAAATCATCTTTACCGCCCGCCCCGATGGGCAGATAGATTTCCTGAACCATGCGTTTTTTGATTATACCAACCAGCCCTACCAGGCTGCCGAACAGGTAGACTGGAAATCTGCTGTACACCCCGATGACTACGACCAAACAGTGCATCAGTGGCTGGAAGCGGTAAGAGACTGGGCGCCAGGCCTGCAGATGAATGTGCGCCTACGCAACCGTTATGGTCTGTACCGCTGGCATATTGCCCGGGCTGTACCGATTCTTAACAGCCAGAGCATTCCCATCAAATGGGTAGGGGTAATTAACGATGTGCATGAAGCTAAAATCGCTGGAGAGCGGGAGCGCCTGGCTGCGGAAGAATTCAAGAGCATTGCAGAAAGTCTGCCGCACATTGTATGGACTACCCGTGCCGATGGCGGAGCTACCTACTTTAATAATAAGTGGTACGAATACACCGGAGAAACCCCCGGCGCCACCAAGGAATTAGAGTGGCTTAAATTTGTACATCCGGAAGACAAAGCCCGTACAGAAAAAGCCTGGCGCAAGGCTGTTCAACAGCACCTTAATTACCAGATAGAATACCGCCTGCGCCATAAATCCGAACGCTACCGCTGGTTTCTGTCTCGGGGTGTACCGGTTACCGATGTAGAGGGCAATGTTAACAAATGGTTTGGTACCTGCACCGATATACACGAAAACAAACTGCAGCGCAAGCGACTGCAAACGCAAAACGACCGCTTAAACCAGATCAACCAGTACCTGGATAATTTTGTGCATGCTGCAGCACATGATCTGCGGTCGCCGGTAGCAAACATGAAAGGCTTATTGCAGCTGATGCGCGCTTACGGACATGGCACTGGCACCAAGGTAGTGCAGTCTATGGAAACCAGCCTGCACCGCCTGGACAACACCTTGCAGGCAATGATTCATTCCATTGAACTGCAGAGCCTGAAGCAAAGCCCTACAAGAGCGCTGAACCTGCAGGAAGTGTTTGAACAGGTGCAACAGGAGTTCAGCGATCGGCTGCAGGGTATTCCGCACGAGATCCATGCACATCTGGAGAATTGTACCGATTTGGTCTTTATCCCTTTTTACCTGGAAAGCCTTTACCGCAACCTGATCAGCAATGCGATAAAATACCGCAAAGAAGACCAGAAGCTGGTGATCAATGTGACTTGCCGGGCCTACAGAAAGTACAAACTGCTGGAGTTCTCAGATAATGGTATAGGCATAGACGTAGAAAAGTTCAAGGATAAGCTTTTCCGCCCATTTCAGCGCTTCTCCCAGCAGGCTGCCGGAAAAGGTATTGGCCTGCACCTGATCAATAATATTGTAACCAAGACCGGTGGAAAAATAGAAGTAAAAAGCAAGCCTGGTGAAGGCGCCACCTTCCTGCTCTACCTCAAAGATTTTGAGGGCTGATCCGCCATGGTTTATTATTTTTAAGGTACAGTCAAATGTAAATAATTAACGTTAAGGCCATGGGAAGTCCTATGTCGGGGCTATCATCAAAGTAATGCTTCGGTAAAAAAATTCAGCACATGCTTTAAGAAAGCCCTACAGACACAGGTTTTTTCCCGGCACAGCCTTCTACCTGCTAAAGCATGCGCAAAACTCACTTTAAAAGACAACTCATAGCCTTTTTATGAAAGTGCACACGCATGTTTTCTATTAAAGACACTTCTCAATAAATGCATACATTAACCTCTGCCTGTCTGAAAAGGTCTGATGATTCGTTATCAAAAGAATAATACTGCAGCCTCAGGTCATTGTTTGTACTTAATTCTTCCCTTACAGCCCTATAAATACTTAGCTACCTTTGAAGCTTTACATTAAATTCATGGTTAGCCTTCGTTGCAAAATGATGGTGCAGGAAGAGCTGAAAAAGCTAAACCTACAATATATTACCATTGAACTGGGGATGGTAGAAATCCTGGAAGACATCACCAAAGAACAATGTCTGCTGCTAAAAGAAAACCTGCTAAAGTCTGGCCTGGAATTGCTGGACGATAAAAAGAGTATCCTGATTGAAAAAATCAAAAATGTGATAACTGAGATGATTCATTACTCAGATGAAGTACCTAAAATGAATTACTCAGAATTTATCAGCACAAAATTAAGCCATGATTACACGTACCTTTCCAATATTTTTTCGGAAGTTAATGGTATAACCATCCAGCAATTTATCATTATCAACAAAATTGAAAGGGTAAAAGAATTGCTGTTATATAATGAATTTAACCTAACCGAAATTGCCCACAAGCTTCATTACAGCAGTGTAGCCCACTTATCTAATCAGTTCAAGAAAATAACGGGCCTGTCTCCCTCCTTTTACAAACAGTTGAAGCAAAAACGAAACGAGAACCTGGAGAACATGTAAGGTCTTTGTTCAATATATAACATTTATTTAGCCATAATATTGAAAATTCATTACATTAATGGCTATTTTATTGCGAATGTGTTAATTATGTAACTTATAACTTTTCTTCTGTAACAGTATCAGGATTAAAAGTGCTCAACTTGCAGTGTAGAAAAATAATCTACATCTGACCGCCAGAAGCGGAGAAGAAGCACAAGTAAAATGAAGAATCAAAAACTATCTCTGATCTCAAGAAAACTGTTACACGGCACCACGCTTATCGCATGTTTATCTATACTATTAATAAGTGGCTGCGATAAAGAAGATAATCCTGCTCCTCTTCTAACTGAAACGCCTAAGTCTCCTACCATACTCTCTGCAGACCCTTTAAAAGATGCAACAGGTATCGCGCGTAATAAAGTAGTTGAGATAAATTTCAGCAAGGACATGGATCCTGCTACTATCAATGCTGCCACCTTTACCATGCGGCAGGGGACAACCGAAATACCGGGAACAGTGGCTTACGCCGATAAGAAAGCAAGTTTTAACCCGACCAACACCCTGGATGCCGGCAAAATTTACACGGCCAACATCACCACTGGCGCCAAAGACATGGATGGCATGGCACTGGAAGCTAATACCAGCTGGAATTTTACAACAGGAGGCAGCACAACAACCCTGGCAGTGGTTGAATTGGGTACTGCAGCAAATTATGTAGTGCTGGCAAAAACAGCCATCAACAATAATCCTACTTCTGTAATCACCGGCGATCTGGGATTAAGCCCTGCCGCTACCTCTTATATTACAGGCTTTGCGCTAACCAATGCTACCGGCTATGCCACAGCAGACCAGGTAACCGGCCGGGTATATGCAGCAGACATGGTAGATCCTACCTCCAGTAACCTGACTACCGCAGTTAATAATATGCTTACTGCCTATAACGATGCTGCCGGTCGCCCTTCTCCGGATTTCTTTGAACTGAGCACGGGTAATATTGGTGGCAAAACCCTTACACCCGGCCTTTACAAATGGACCAGCTCGGTTACAGTACCGGCTAGCATTACAATTTCAGGCGGACCGGATGATGTCTGGATCTTCCAGATTGCCGGCGATCTTGATGTGAGCGCTGCCGTGAACGTTACGCTTGAAGGCGGAGCACAAGCCAAAAACATTTTCTGGCAGGTTGCAGGTGAGGTTACCATGGGAACAACCGCACACTTTGAAGGCGTAATATTGTCCATGACAGGTATTACACTACGTACAGGTGCCAGCATGAATGGCCGTGCACTGGCACAAACAGCGGTAATTCTGGATGGCAATACGGTTACCAGGCCACAATAAATAATCAAACTGATAAGCTGTATTTAACATACAGGAATTTTATCCGGCAATAAGCTGCTGGTTATAGCACAAAAAAAGCCTCTTGTTTTAAGGATTGAAGAAAGCAGTTTCTTATCCTAAAACAGGAGGCTTTTTTAAATGCATTTTTTACAGTCTACAGCTTTTCCCGTGTTTGAAATATAAATGGTTGATAAATAACCAGCCTCCATACTGGTAAAGACACAGTTAGCTCTAGCTTTTTATCTGTACTGGTTATCTGCAAGACCCTCAATGGAACAAATAAGCTATTCTTGTGTCAAAAGTATGCTCACAGCCAGCATCAATTATTTACAACCCTTAGCAGCATGCTCTCCAGTGTTAGGCCCGGACCAAAAGCAAAGCTGATAATGGGCTGCCCTTCCTTTGCATGCCCATTGGTGCGATACGCCTCAGCTGTTGATGTAGATGAAGCATTGGCAGTTTTTTGTCCGCCTATCTCTTCTAGAATTTCTTTTAATACAAACAGAACCGTGGCCGACGACATATTACCATAACGTTGCAGCACTGCATAGGCATGGCGGTTATCTTCCCGTTGCAGCCCCAGGGCTTCTTCAGTTACTTCCAGAATACGCCTGCCCCCGGGATGGATGGCGTAAAGGGCATCTGCTTTATTTACATGTGGTATTTTCCTGAGCAGGCCGCTGAGCAACTGCGCCACGCCTCCTTTTATGAAAGCCGGAACATAGGAAGAAAGCCGCATCTCGAAGCCGGTGCCCCCAATGTGCCAGGCCATGTCTGCAATACCATCAATGGCCAGCTCACAATAGAACTGCTCCAGTGCCAACTGTAATCCTTCACGCTGCTGCCCCTCTACCAGTACAGCGGCAGCGCCATCGCCAAAAAGTGCATTGGCCAGCAGGTTGTCCTCATCAGGCTTTTTCTGAAAGTGCAGGGTGCAAAGTTCTACACATACCACCAGTACTTTACTCTCCGGCTCGGCTCGGCAAATACTATCGGCAATTTTAAGTGCATTGATGGCCGCATAACAGCCCATGAAATTAACACATGTACGGTTCACGGAACTTTTGAGCCCCAGGGTCTGCACCAGGGCAATATCTAACCCTGGCGCCTGCATGCCTGTACAGCTAACCGTAATCAGGTGGGTAATGGTAGCTGCTTCAAAATCGGGCAGCTGCTGCAGACAATTGATCGCTGCAGTTGCTGCAAGCTTAGGCGCCGCTTCATTGTATACCTCCATTCTGTCCTGGGTGCTGGGGAAAGGCTCCAGATTTTCGGTATTGGGAAAGAACTGGTAGTAGCCATAGGTTTTACTATAGTCCTCCAGAACAGAATACCGATAGCGGATACCACTGGCCCGGTACACTGCCTGTAGCTTTCTTTTATCGACGGGAGTTAAAGCCATGGCTTCTGCCATAAAGCGTGCTGCATCGGCCTGTGGTATCTGGTGAACTGGGTTTGCCGTTCCTACTGCCGAAATGTATGCGGTCATATTGTAAAATTCCTTATCTTATGCTCTATAAACAGGCTGGCCATGCTAAAGAGATCTACTTTGCTGCATTTGCGCATACCGTTTTCTTTTTATCTGCTGCCGGTATATCTTTTTGCCCTTGGTGTAGCAGACACAATACATATAATACCAGCCATAGGGGTATTTGTTGCGCTGCACCTATTATTATATCCTGCCAGCAACGGGTACAACAGCTATTTCGATCGGGATGAAGAAAGTATTGGCGGGCTGGAAAAGCCCCCGCCGGTTAGTCGCGAATTATATTTTACAGCCAATGTGCTGGACCTGCTGGCCATTGCACTAGGCTGGTGGCTGGCCGGGCCCTTGTTTGCCGCCATGGCTGCAATCTACAGTGGCGTATCACGTGCATACAGTCACCCTTCCATCAGGCTTAAGAAATATCCCTTTATCAGCTGGTGGGTTGCCGGTTTCTTTCAGGGCTTTTTCACTTTTGCCATGGCTTATGTTGGCCTAACTGGTAGCAACCTTACCCAATTCTGGGAGCCTGCCACAGTACTGGCCGCCTGCCTTACCACACTCTTGCTCTGGGGATCTTATCCCATGACACAAATTTACCAGCACGGCGAAGATGCCCGCCGCGGCGACCATACCATCAGTCTGCTTTTGGGAGTAAAAGGCACCTTCTACTTTACTGCCATTGCTTTTACGGTAGCCAATATCGCTTTCTGGATCTATTTTCTGCAGTTTCACAGCCTTTGGATGGGACTGCTGTTTCAGCTCTTCCTCCTGCCTGTTTTTGTATATTTTCTGCGCTGGCTGCTCCAGGTTCTGCACAACGACACCGCCGTGAGCTTTAAGCAAACCATGTATCTGAACACCCTTTCTGCTCTTTGCCTAAACCTTTTTTTTGTTGGGCTGGCTATTTGGCTTCATGGTTTTTAGGTGTTGCTGTTTGGTAAGATGCGGTAAAAAAACAGAGATTGTGGTACCCTCCCTTTCTTTGCTCTCAATCTGAATCTGGCCTAGTAAGCGCTCTACGGTTTGCTTTACTATATAGAGGCCCAGACCCGAACCTTCTGAGCGATCGGTTGCCCGGAAGAACATATCAAATACCCTGTCTATGTAGATCTTCGGAATGCCAATGCCATTGTCCTGAACCTCTATGCTGACGCCTTTGGCAGTGTTATTAATGAATACTTTTACTGTAGGATCTGGCTTCCTCAGGTCTGCATATTTAACAGCATTCCCAATGAGGTTATTCAGAATGATGTTAACCCGCATAGGATCGCTCTGGAAATCGTATAGCGCAGCGTTAATGGATGTTTGAATATCGATTTTATCGTAATGCTCCAGGTAATGGACCTGCTCAAGGCTTTCCTGCACCAGTTGTTGCCAGTCTATGCTTGCCTTGCTTACCTCTGCCCGACTGCTTTTGGCGTAGGTAAGCATGGTTTTTACAAAATCATCCAGCTTATTTACCCGGTTCTCGATGTAGTGGTGATATTCTTGCAGTTTGGTGGCATCCTGCTCCTGCTTGGCCAGTTGCAGCAGACCAAGAATAGAGGTAAGCGGTGCCCGCAAATCATGTGAGGTTTTATACATGATCTGGTCCAACTCGTAATTTCGGTCCGACAGCTCGTCTACCACCAGCTCAAGTTCGTTCTTTTGCTCCTGCAAGGCTTTGTTGGCTTCGTCCAGGGCTAATCTTTTCTGTTGCAGTTCTTCGTTTTGCTCGTGCAGGGTCTGGTTCAGACGCAGTGTTTCTTCCAGCAGCTGTTCGTTATGCAGTTCTTGTTTTACCTGCCTGGTTACATCTATCATGTAGCCGCCAATGCTGTTGATCTCTCCAAAGCGGTTCCGTATCGGAAATATAATGTTATATAAGATCCTGCTTCCTTTCTGCAACTCATATTTTCCGGAAAAAGAGTGTGGCTGACCGGTATCAAAAACCTGGTTGATATGTACCTGTAGATGCTCCAGAATATGAGGTGCTACAAAATCGCGCAGGTTTTTGGTCTGCTCCGGAGCACGGTTAGCAAATGCGTAGAATGCCTGGTTAGTAAGCTTTAGGTTAAGGTGTGCATCTACAATAAAAATAGGAATGGGAGCATATTTCAAAAAATCGTCGATGGAAGTAAGGGTGGTTCTGACTAAACTTTGCTTTTGTCGCCTTTTGTGGCTTTCTGCCACTGTAGTAAGCACCAGCACAGCATTAAT
>JASLAE010000252.1 GCA_030147305.1 Cesiribacter sp. | reverse complement strand
TGCAATGATCTCGAGTTTATCGCGCTTATCAAGCAGCAAGAGTTTGGCGGCCTGGTAGGCCTTGTCTATGATGCTCTTTGCTTCTTCATCGATGATCTTGGCTGTAGCTTCGGAATACGGCTTGTTGAAGTTGTATTCGCTCTGCTTCGGATCATAGAAAGAGATATTGCCAATCTTTTCGTTCATGCCATAGACAGATACAATGCTATAGGCCATTTTGGTAACCCGTTCCAGGTCACTTAAAGCACCGGTACTAATCTTACCAAAAACAATCTCTTCTGCAGCACGGCCCCCAAGTGTCATGGTCATTTCGTCGAAGAGCTGCTCGGTCTGGTACAGGAACTGCTCTTTGGGCAGGTATTGGGCATAGCCCAGGGCAGCAACGCCACGGGGCACAATACTTACCTTCACCAAAGGATCGGCATGCTCCAGGAACCAGCCAGCCACCGCATGGCCTGCCTCGTGGTAGGCCACAATTTTCTTCTCTTCCGGAGAAATAATTTTGTTCTTCTTCTCCAGACCACCAATAACCCGGTCTACGGCATCCTGGAAGTCCTGCATATCAACCGCCTTTTTATCGCGGCGGGCAGCAATCAGGGCTGCTTCGTTGCAGACGTTGGCAATTTCTGCACCAGCAAAACCAGGGGTCTGTGCCGAAAGCTTCTTAGGATCTACCTCTGCCGAAAGCTTAATTGGTTTCAGGTGTACTTTAAAGATTGCCTCGCGGCCAATAACGTCTGGTTTATCAATGCTGATCTGGCGGTCGAAACGGCCAGGGCGCAGCAGGGCTGAGTCCAGGATATCGGGACGGTTGGTAGCAGCCAGGATGATAACACCAGAATCTGTTGCAAAACCATCCATTTCTACCAGCAGTGAGTTCAGGGTGTTTTCACGCTCGTCGTTAGACCCTGGCATGGCACCACGGCCACGGCTACGGCCAATGGCATCAATTTCGTCGATGAAGATGATACAAGGGGCTTTTTCCTTGGCCTGCTTAAACAGGTCACGCACCCGCGCGGCACCCACGCCTACAAACATCTCCACAAAGTCGGAACCCGACAGGGAGAAGAATGGTACGGCAGCTTCGCCGGCTACGGCTTTTGCTAACAGGGTTTTACCGGTACCGGGAGGGCCTACCAGCAGGGCCCCTTTGGGTATTTTACCACCCAGTTTGGTGAACTTGCCGGGGTTTTTCAGGAAATCTACAATCTCCTTGATTTCTTCCTTGGCTTCATCCAGGCCGGCAACGTCGTTGAAGGTAATTTTCACCTTGTTTTCGGCATCGAAAAGCGCAGCTTTGGACTTGCCAATGTTAAAGATCTGCCCACCAGGGCCTGCGGTACCCGTCATGCGGCGCATCAGGAACCAGAAGCCAAAAAGGATCAGGAACAGGAAGCCCCAGCTGGTAATCAGGCTGGTTAGGTCGGAACGTTCTTCCACTTCATAAGCAAGCTGCCTTTCCTGGGGTAACCTGCCCATCAGCTCACGAAACTCTTTATCGAATACCTCTTCGCTGGTTATTTTCATGCGATAATGAGGCCCCTGAGAGGCATTGAACATTTTCTGGCCTTCCAGTTTTTGTTCGTTGTTAGGGTCGTTTACTGCATCAGGTGTAAGGGTAATCTCCACAAGGTCCTGGCCCTTTATGAGCGCGACCTCTTTTACCTTTCCTTCTGTTAAGAGTTTCTCGAACTGAAGGTAATTTATAGGTACGGTAGAACTGCTTTTACTGAGCCACAGAACCCCAAAAATCAAAATCAGCAGCGCTACAATAATGTAGGCCTGATAATTATTCTTCTGGGGAGGCTTGGGTATAAGGTTCTTTCGGTTTGGTTTTTCTGCCATTCGTTCTATTCAGGAAAAAGATATTAAAGGTATAACATTAAAAGCTGTTAAACAGGTTAAGCCTCTGTTTCGCTGGAAACATAAACCACCTCAGCATCGCCCCATAATTCTTCCAGCGCAAAGAAATCACGCCGGTCTTTTTTGAATACATGGACGACCACATCAACATAATCAAGCAGCACCCATTCTTTTTGCTGACGTCCCTCGCGGTGCCAGGGGTCCTGCTTTAGGCCTTTCCAAACAACTTCTTCTATTGAATCACTGATTGCATCTAGTTGAGTATCGGAATTACCGGTACAGATCACAAAGTAGTCTGCTACTGCGTTTTTTACATTTGTTAGGTTCAGAACCACTATGTCGGCGGCCTTTTTCTCCTGCATGCCTTCTACAATTAGGTTGGCCAATTGTTCTGAATTCGTTTTTTCTTCCATTCGTGCTCGTTAAATTGCTCCTCAAATTAACTAAATCCTAATAAAATTTGGCGGCGAATACGCTATTTATTGGCAGTAAGCTTATTTACCTGCCAGAATGTCATTCTACCAATACGCATGCGCTACAGATATTACAACAAGAAATGTTGCCAGAAGGTGCGGTAATTATTACCGATAACCAAACTGCAGGCCGTGGTCAGCGAGGAAACAGCTGGGAGGCAGCTTCCGGCCAGAACTTAACCTTGTCTGTTGTACTACGCCCGCATTTTTTGTCTATACAGGATCAGTTTCTTTTAAATATAAGCATATCCCTTGCCATTTATGATTTCCTGACAGATTTGCAGGTGCAAAATGTAGCCATAAAATGGCCCAACGATCTCTATGCTGGTTCGAAAAAGCTGGGGGGTATCCTCATAGAAAACTCATTGAAAAACGCTCAACTGGAGTGGAGTGTTATAGGAATCGGAATAAATGTAAACCAATTATTTTTTTCTGTGCCAACCGCTACCTCGCTGGCACAGGTACTGGGCCATGAATTACCCAAAGATCAGCTGCTCGACAAACTGCTTAAGGCCCTGGAAGTTCGCTATCTGCAGTTACGGCAGGGGCATGGCGGTACCATGCGCAAAGCATATCTGGAGCATCTGTACTGGCTGGGCGAGTGGCGCCTGTTTGAATCAAATAATGAACAGTTCACAGGTAAAATTGTAGGCATTGACGCGCATGGTAAGTTAGCAGTCCTTTACCAGCAAGATGAGGAAATCCGCTACCACAGCATGCAGCAAATTAAATACGTGGCCTAAAGGACCTTATAGATAACCCGCTGCTTGTCTTTGGCTCAAGGATAAGCGCTGGTATTTGTCTGTTAAACAAAAAGGCAGGTATAATTTTCTGGCAGGGAGTATCGGCAAGCAGAAAGGATCAGTATAAAAGGCAGGAAGTGTGCAGGCAAATACCCTGTTTACTGGTTAGTATAACATTTTTTTGTACTTTTACACATTATATTTTTAGTTTGAATGATATGTTGAAGGAAACAGTAAATTACAAGGTTAAAGATATCACATTAGCCGATTGGGGTCGCAAAGAAATTCGTCTGGCCGAAGCAGAAATGCCTGGTCTGATGGCAACCCGTGAAGAATATGGTGCACAAAAGCCGCTCAAAGGCGCGCGTATTGCAGGCTGTCTTCACATGACCATCCAAACAGCAGTGCTGATTGAAACACTGATTGAATTGGGCGCAGAAGTTAGCTGGTCCAGCTGTAACATTTTTTCTACCCAGGACCATGCCGCCGCAGCCATTGCCGCAGCTGGTATTCCGGTATTTGCCTGGAAGGGCATGAACGAAGAAGAGTTTGACTGGTGCATTGAGCAAACCCTGTTTGCCTTTGAAGGCGGCAAACCCCTGAACATGATCCTGGACGATGGTGGCGACCTGACCAATATGGTGCTGGACCGCTTTCCTGAGCTGGTGAAAGATATCCGTGGTATTTCTGAAGAAACCACTACCGGTGTACTGCGCCTGTATGAGCGTATGCGCAAAGGAACCCTGCCCCTGCCTGCCATCAACATCAACGATTCGGTAACTAAATCTAAATTCGATAATAAATACGGCTGTAAAGAGTCGCTGGTAGATGCTGTTCGCCGCGCTACAGACGTAATGATGGCTGGTAAAGTAGCCATTGTAGCCGGTTATGGCGACGTAGGAAAAGGCTCTGCTGCCTCTTTACGTGGTGCCGGTGTGCGTGTAATCGTTACCGAGATCGATCCTATCTGCGCCCTGCAGGCAGCCATGGATGGTTTTGAGGTGAAGAAAATGGTGAATGCCGTACACCGTGCCGATATTATTGTAACTGCTACCGGCAACAAAAACATTGTAACCGGCGAGCATTTCAGGAAAATGAAAGACAAGGCTATTGTGTGTAACATTGGCCACTTCGATAACGAAATAGATGTTGCCTGGCTGAAGAAGAACTACGGAAACACCCGCGTTACGGTAAAGCCACAGGTAGATATCTATAATGTGGAGGGTAACGACATTATCCTGCTGGCCGAAGGACGCCTGGTAAACCTGGGTTGCGCCACTGGTCACCCAAGCTTTGTAATGTCTAACTCCTTCACTAACCAGACGCTGGCCCAGCTGGAGCTGTGGAGCAACAATGGCCAGTACGAAAACAAAGTGTATACACTGCCTAAGCACCTGGACGAGAAAGTAGCTGCCCTGCACCTGGATAAAATAGGTGTTGAGCTGGAAGAGCTTTCGCAGGATCAGGCCGATTATATTGGTGTGCCGGTTCAGGGCCCCTTCAAAGCAGACTACTACCGTTATTAATAGCTGTTTGCCTTTACATATGGAGCCTCCCTGTAAAAGGGAGGCTTTTTTATGACATCAGTAGTACGCGTATGCAATTAACTTCTAAATCAGTTTACAGGACACTAAGCCACCTGGAACAGCAGCTACAGCATCATAAACGTGTATTTTACACCCGTTTTGGCGATGGTGAGATCTATATCCTGCATGGGAAAGGCACCATTGATCATACCTCAGATCCGGCCCTGACGGCCGATATGCGAAAAGTATGGGCCATTGATCATCCACAGTTCCTGAAGGGGGTATCGGTGAGCTATCCCAAGGAGCGGGGCATGATTGATGGAGTGCTGGCACCCTTTCGGCAGAATGCTGAACTGGAACAATTACTGCTTCAAATGGGGGAGGAACCGGGTACTGTTTACGAAAACTTTATACCCTTTCATTACCTGAGCCTGTTCGATCAGGCCCGCATGCAGCAATTTTTAGATGTTTACATACGCCCCAAACGTAAAATGTTTATTGGAAGCTCCGACAAAGCGGTGCTGGAGTATGTGTTTGGTAAGATAGACGTTTATGTGCAGCTGCCCGCGAAAGATGCATTTCAGACCCTGGACAGCTGGTATCCGCAAATTGAGGCACAATTGGAGGGGGTAGAAGTGGTTTTGCCTGCCGCGGGTGCTGCTACTAAAGTAGTGCAGCGCAGGCTCTGGGCGCAGGGGGCACAGGTACATAGTTTGGATATGGGTTCAGTGGCCGATGTGGTGCAACAGCGCGGCACCCGCCGCTGGATACGGCTGCTGGGGCACAGAAGCCGCAAGATCCTCCTGCCCGGCTGGCAACAAAGTGGTTTGTTCCGGGAAAGGCCTTTGCAGGAGCTCAAGCAGGAGTTAAAGTATAATTTTCACCGCCTGTTGGGGCGGTAGCCACCTACTTGCTACTGTTGCCGGGCTGGTTGATGCCAAAGGGTGTATAAGCCTGCTTCTCTTGTAGTACCTGTGCCAGCACCTGTTGGCTTTGTGCCGGCCTGGGCAGTAGTTTGTGGTAGAGGTGGTACTGGATGGCATAATTCTTTACAGAAATAAACTTTTTGCCTGCCCAGCCAAGTCTATACTCCGGATCCGTATCTTCGCCGGCTGCTGGAGCTTCGTATCGCTCATCGAAACCGTTAATATCCAGCAAGTCTTTTTTATACAGGCTAAAGTTACAGCCTAACAATCCCCTGAATTTCTGCGGAAATAGAGGCTTTAAGAGGCTATTGCGAATATATAGCGATTTCTCTGCATCTCTGGAATTACCAACAACACTATCTGCCAGCAGCTTAAGCGGGAAAGAGCCTTCCAGGGCGCCCTGGCGAATCCTGTCAGCTGTAAGCCAGCTGGTTAATTTTTCCGAGAGGTTGGCGCGTCTTCCACAGGCGATCACACCGGGCTCAGCATGGGCTAGGTGCTCCGCTACAAAGCGAGGGTGCGGAATGCAGTCCCCATCCACAAAAATGAGATAATCTGCTGCCGCGGCCATCACTGCCTTGTTCATGATGCGGGTTTTCCGAAAGCCCTTGTCTTCATGCCAGACGTGGTGCAGGGTAAAAGGGGCCTGCTGCTGATACTGGCGGATAGCTTCAACAGTTTGGGCATTTGAGCCGTCATCGGCCAGTATTACTTCAAAATCTTTTGTGTTTTGCCGCTCAAAGCCTGCCAGCACCCGCTCCAGGTATTCAAACTTGTTGTATATAGAGATAATGACGGTAGCCTGAGGTTTTTTCACAAGACAGATCTGCTAACTTTGTGGGCAAAAATACGCTATCTAAACTTATGAAGAAAATAGCGATCTATACTTCTATCATGGGCGGGTATGAGGGGTTGCTGAAGCAACATGCACTGAAGGGGGCTGATTTCTTCTGTTTTACCGATACACCCCTAAAGGCAAAGCCCTGGAAAACAGTGATGGTGGAGGCTATGCCATTGGATGCAACACGCAAAGCAAGGTATCACAAGATTCAGCCTCATTTGCTTTTTCCCGATTATGAGGCAAGTATTTATATAGATGGCAATGTAGTACTGGAAGGTGATGTGGTCACATGGGCCTGGCAGCAATTAGCCCAAAAGCCCATGTGGGTTTTTGATCACAAACAATCAAGCGCTATTGGAAGAGACTGCTTGTACGATGAGCATAAAGCACTGCTTTCTTTTTTCGAGAATGGCGCCCTGAAGGATGACCCGGAAGTGATGAATAAGCAAATAGCCCGCTACCGCGCAGCGGGTTACCCCGAACATAATGGGCTTATTTTCAGTATGGTATTATTAAGGAATCACCATGATCCTGCTGTGAAGGAAACCATGCAGCTTTGGTGGAACGAAGTTAAGCATGGGAGCAAGCGCGATCAATTGAGCTTCAATTATGCTGCCTGGAAAACCGGCCTCGAGTTTGGGGTGATTCCCGGTGATGTGCGCAGGCACAAGCACTTCCATATGATTGGCATTCACCGCAAAAGTTACAGAGGAAAGATTCTGCGCTATCGGCTTAAACGTTTGCTGGGTCTTGTATAGCCTAAGGATATCTTTGTGTATGCCGGGCTTTTTTATAATTTTGTGCAAACGAAAAACTTCCACTCATGAGTGTTTTGGTAAATAAAAACTCGAAAGTGATCGTTCAGGGCTTTACAGGCACTGAAGGTACTTTCCATGCCGGCCAGATGATTGAATATGGCACAAACGTAGTAGGCGGCGTAACGCCAGGCAAAGGCGGCCAGTCCCATCTCGACAGACCCGTATTCAATTCAGTTGCAGAAGCCGTAGAAAAAACCGGCGCCAATGTTTCTATTATTTTTGTACCACCGGCCTTTGCCGCCGATGCTATCATGGAGGCAGCAGATGCTGGCATCAAGGTAATCATTGCTATTACCGAAGGTATTCCGGTAAAAGACATGATGATTGCCAAAAATTATCTAAAAGATAAAGAGGTCCGTTTGATAGGGCCAAACTGTCCTGGTGTAATCACGCCAGGTGAGGCCAAAGTAGGTATTATGCCTGGCTTTGTATTTAAAGCAGGTCGGGTGGGTATTGTATCCAAATCAGGTACCCTTACCTACGAGGCGGCAGACCAGATTGTAAAAGCTGGCCTGGGCATTTCCACCGCCATTGGTATTGGTGGCGACCCTATTATTGGTACGCCTACCAAAGAAGCAGTAGAATTGCTGATGAACGACCCAGAAACTGACGCCATTGTGATGATTGGTGAAATTGGTGGTAACTACGAGGCTGTAGCTGCCCGCTGGATAAAAGAGCATGGCAACAAAAAACCAGTGATAGGCTTCATTGCCGGACAAACAGCGCCTCCGGGCCGCCGTATGGGTCATGCAGGCGCCATCATTGGCGGAGCCGATGATACAGCAGCGGCTAAAATGAAGATCATGCGCGAAAATGGTATTACTGTTGTAGATTCTCCAGCAGAAATTGGCGCCGCTACGGCAAAGGTGCTTAAAGAGGCTGGCGTAATTGCTTAATATTTAATTGATTTCAGAATAAAATAGAGCCTGTTCCTTTGTGGAGCAGGCTTTTTTAGTAAAAGCATTTTCATGTATTATTTTTATTTTTTTTAATCCGATTACTTGCTAACACTTTGTACTTTTACGTAATCACTGGTAGCTGCTGTGCCGTGATCAGCTACAGATTATCCTTTCCCTTTTATATTGCTTTATATTTCTCATTTTATCATAAATGAAAAGACTTTACCTGTTTTTGTGCTGTGTGGGTGCATTTGGTTTGGCTAATGCGCAGCAGGAATCAACCCTGAACTCTATGCGTAATTTGCCACAGGCAACCTATACCAATCCGGCCATTGTGCCTATACAAAGCTTGTATCTGGGGCTGCCCGGAATTTCTTCTGTTGCCGGTTACGGATCCTCCAACAGTTTAAACTATAATGATGTACAGGATATAGGACTGGAAGGCGAGGCAGAAAACTTCTCTTCGAACCGCCTGTTGTCCCTGCGAAACAAACTGGAGGATAAGAACTGGATTGCTGCCGGAGCGCAAACCGATCTTTTAGGCCTGGGGTTTAGGGCAGGACCGCGCCTGTATTTTCGCTACAGAGCGAGCTTAAAAGTAAATCAGCGGTCCATGATGCCAGGCGATATATTATTATTGGCCGATCCGGCATTTCTTAATATACAAAGCCGGGCACAGCTTAGCACCTCCGTTAATCTAATAGCCTATCTGGAAAACTCACTGGGAGCCTCTTATCTGATTAACCCTCAGTTTACCGTGGGGGCAAACATCAAAAGGTTAAATGGTATGGCCACTTTGCAAACAGAACAAATGGACTTTCAGCTGAGCTCTGACCCTAACCAGAAGCTGCTAACTTTAAAAGGAGAAATGCTGGCGTATTCATCCGGGTATGAATTATTACAAGAACCCGACGACCTTTCAGCGCAGGAGATTCGCAATAAGTTGGGTGGAAATGGTGGCTGGGCCATTGATCTGGGTGCAATCTATCAGGTGAGCCCCAGGTTACAGCTTGGCCTGAGCGTGCTTGATCTGGGTGCAATATCCTGGTCTGGCGATGCCAAAGAGCACCGCATCAATGGTAGTTCTATTACATTCGAAAGCTTAAATGCCAGCAATGATGAGGTTGAACAGGAGCGGTATGAGGATTTTGTAGATGCACTGAATGAAAATTTTGAGCCTGCGGAAAAAGACATCGAAAAATTCCGTACAGGATTACCCACCCGCATGTACCTGACGACCAGTTACGAACTCTATCGTAATGTGCAGGCATCAGGTATTTTCTTTTCTGAAATTTATAAAGGACGTTACCTGCCTGGTTTTACAGCCGCTTTGCACAAGGATTTTGGCCGCATATTAGGCCTTAGCCTTAGCTACACTGCCATCAATAATTCATATGCCAATTTTGGCACAGGGTTTAGCCTCAACCTTACTCCCTTTCAACTATATGTTGTCACTGACAATGCGTTGGCTACACTGGATTGGGAAGATGCAAAAAATGTAAATGTACGTGCAGGACTCAACCTGGTATTTGGCCATATCAAAAAACCTTCAAAGCTACCTTATTAATGAACACCATCTTTAAGAGTATTTGTGCAAAGGCCTTCCTGGTAATGCTTTGTGTAGGAAGCGCGCTGGCGCAACCATCTTTTACTCCCCAAAAAGCAGATAAGTCGATCAACAGTATATATCCTGAGCTAAATCCGGTATTATCGCCAGAGGGTGATGAGCTTTATTTTGTTCGGGCAAACCACCCCAGCAATACCTTCGGCGAGGAGGATAGCGAAGACATCTGGTACAGCAAACGGGGTGAGGATGGAAAGTGGTCGGAGGCCGTAAGGATACCGGCATTAAACATTGGCCAGTACAATGGGGTATGGGCAGTCTCTGCAGATGGTAATTCTCTGCTTATCCATGGGCAATACAACAAGAAAGGCACACTCTGGACAGAACGTGGCTTTTCCATGGTTACGCGAAATGCTACAGGAAGCTGGGGATTGCCAGAACCGGTAGAAATCGCAAAGTATGGCCGCAAGAACAGGGGGCTATACACAACCGCTTCTATGTCACCGGATGGTAAACTGCTGCTAACAAGCTTTTCTAAGCGCTACAACAGCAAAAAAAGCAAATTGTACATAAGCCAGCGCAGGACCGACGGATCATATAGCAAACCCAGGAAAATTGAGCTGGAAGCAAAAGGGGTACAGTTGTCTCCATTTATCTCTGCCGATGGCAGCCAGCTCTATTTTTCCAGCAGCGACAGCACGGGTAACTTCGATATACAGGTAGCCGAGCCACTGGATGCGGAATTTAAAACCTGGTCGGTACCCAGACCTGTTCAAACCGTAAATACAGATTCCTGGGAGGCTTATTTTCGAACCAAT
>JASLAE010000214.1 GCA_030147305.1 Cesiribacter sp. | reverse complement strand
GCAGATTCGCTCAGGCGATCCATAATAAACTTAAATTCTGTCTGATGTTCGGCTTTGGGCAACAGGTTGACCAGCCCTAATATACGAGCCAGCGGGCCGCGTACTTTATGAGCATTGAAATAAGCATATTGGATAAGCTGTTTGTTCTGCTGATTAAGTTGCCGGGTACGTTCACCAATATTATTCTCTAACTGAAGATTATGGTGCTGAATTTTTTTATAAGCATCTTCTAATTCCCGGGCCTGGTGCTGTATGGCGGCATGCATAATCTGCAGCTGCTTATGATTCTTTTGATTTTCCCTGTAATGATACAGCAGGAAAAGCATCAGTGCTATAATCAGCACAAGGGCAATGCCCGAGGCTACATTAACAGCCTGCTGTTTCTGATGGTCGGCAAGCGATGCCCGGAGCTGATTTTCATGTGCAGTAACATTAGCCTTGAGAATACGGTTTTCGCTAAAGTTACGCTCTGCTTCCAGCATGTTGTAAAAATGTTGCTGATCGGTTCGCTGGGCAATTGTACTTACACTGTCACTTAATTTACTATAACGGCGATGATAGTCCAGGGCCAGTTTATAATTGCCCTGAAGCGCTGCTAGCTCACTCAGTTTTTCCAGAATAAGTTTAATAGCAGTTATGGAGGTTGTCTTGTGACTAAGCCGTAGGCCATCCTGCAATAATTTTTCTGCCTCATGGGTATTATGCCGTTTCCGGGCAACCTTGGCCATACCCTGGTAGATAAAGATCTTCCCTCTGTCGTACTGAAGATCTTCGGCCATCTCTAAGGCTAATTTATAGTAGTAAGTGGCTGAGTCGAGCTGATTCTGTTCATTGTAAAGATCGGCCAGATGTTCCAGGTTGATACAGGTGCCAATGCCATTGTTGATTTCCCGTGCCATGTCGAGGCTCTTACGCAGGTAGGGCTCTGCCAGCCTGTAGTTGCCCATACGGCTGTTTACCAGCCCCATGTTGCTTAAATTCCTGGCTTGTATGCGGATGTTTCCAATTTCGCGGCTAAGCCGAATGGATTGATCGTAGTAATCAAGGGCACGGGCAAGGCTATCTTCATAATAATAAACGTTGCCTATACTGGTAAGAATTTCGGCCTGATGGTCGAGCCAGTTGTTTGCTTTGCTGATGGAAAGTGCCTTGTGAAATTTTTCCAGTGCATTGGTATGAAAGCCCACATCGGTATAGATGGTACCCAGCTGGTAGTAGGCCCTCCAGATTTGTTGTTCCAGTCTGTGCTCCTGGGCCAGGCTCAGGGCCAGCTCTGCAGCCGTTAACGCAGCGGCAACATCCTGCTGATAAATCTTGTTTGCGTGATTAAGTAGAGAATCGGCCGTATATTGTACAGCCTCTTTTTGTGCAAATGCCGTATACGAAAGTAGTGTGATGAAAAGGGTGACAGGTATAATAAGAGGGCAACAGCGCTTAAACATTCTTCACAGGTGTATTCGGTTCTGTAAAGTAAAAATAAGCGGAAGAAATCATTCAATGTGGAGAATGTAATATCAGCGTAAGCTTTCTCTAAAGTCTACAGCACGAGGTATTATTACTGTTGCTGCAAATACAAACGTTCGTTCGCTTTTATCTAAATTTATTTACCTTAGCGGCGTTAAGGATATATTTTTGAAAATGGCTCAGCAAACATCTTCAATCGATACCAGTACCAGCCTGGATAAATCTATTTACCAAAAAGCTTACTGGCTCATGTGTGTGGCCGGTCATATGGCAAACTGCTATGAAGAAAACCGGCAGGTATGCAGCAAGTATGTGCATAGCACTTCCCGGGGCCATGAAGCTATACAACTGGCAGCTGCTTTTCACCTGAAACCTATAGATTTTGCTGCACCCTATTACCGGGATGAGAGCATGTTATTGGGCATTGGCATGCAGCCACACGAACTGATGATGCAGTTACTTGCAAAGGCTAATGATCCTTTTAGTGGTGGGCGCACCTATTACGCACACCCCAGTTTGCGCAGGGAAGGGATGCCTACCATCCCTCACCAAAGTTCTGCTACCGGTATGCAGGCTATTCCGGCTACGGGCATGGCTCATGGCCTTAAGTACTTAGAAAGCCAGAACCTGATGCAGGGCGATGATAAGCCTGTGGTGGTTTGTTCGCTGGGTGATGGTTCGGTAACAGAGGGAGAAGTAGCGGAAGCCTTTCAGATGGCAGTGCTCAAGAAGTTACCCATCATTTACCTGGTGCAGGACAATGACTGGGGTATTTCTGCCACCGGTGCCGAAATGCGGGTGATGAGTGCTTATGAATATGCACTGGGCTTTCCCGGCCTTGAACGTATTACCCTGGATGGCTCCGATTTCACCGAGTCTTATCTGGGCATGGAGAAAGCCTTTGCATATGCGCGTACCCAAAGAGCTCCTATACTTGTGCATGCAACCTGCCCGTTGCTGGGTCACCACACCTCCGGCGTACGCAAAGAATTTTATCGCGACAATAAAAATTTAGAACAACACCACCAGGACGATCCCAAGCCAAAACTGCGGCAATACCTGCTCGAAGAGCAATTCCTGTCTGAGGGTGAGCTGCTGACATTGGAAGCAGAGGCACAAAGGTTTGTTGCAGAAGAATACCAGCAGGCCCTGCAGTCACCAGATCCTGATCCTGCTACCGTAACAGAGCATGAATTTGCCCCAACCCCCGTGGTTCAGGAAAAAGGTAATCGCTCACCGGCAGGCGCAGAAAAAGTGATTATGGTAGACGCTGCCCTGCATGCTGTAGACGAAATTTTACGCCAGCATCCGCAGGCTTTATTATATGGTCAGGATGTGGGTGCCCGGTTGGGTGGTGTATTCCGGGAGGCTGCAACCCTTGGAAAAAAATATGGCAAGGAGCGAGTGTTCAATACGCCCATACAGGAGGCCTACATTGTAGGGTCTACCGCAGGCATGAGTGCAGTGGGCTGCCGCCCAATTGTAGAAATACAGTTTGCCGATTATATCTGGCCTGGCATGAACCAGCTGGTTGAAGAACTGAGCAAAAGTTGCTTCCTGAGCAGGGGGCAGTTTCCGGTAAGTTCTGTAATACGGGTGCCCATCGGTGCTTATGGGGGCGGGGGGCCGTATCATAGTGGTAGCGTAGAAAGCACTTTGCTGAACATTCGTGGCATTAAAGTTGTGTATCCCAGCAATGCTGCCGATATGAAGGGGCTACTAAAGGCTGCCTTTTACGACCCTAATCCGGTGGTGGTGCTGGAACATAAGGGCCTTTACTGGAGCAAGGTACCTGGTACCGAAGAAGCTAAATCTCCGGAGCCTGATGAAGAATACATTATTCCTTTAGGCAAAGCCCGTATTGTGCAGGAGTGTGCTGCAGAAAAGCTGGCAGCAGGCGATACCTGTGGTATCATCACTTACGGCATGGGCATATACTGGGCCAAAGCTGCCAGCAAAAAATTTAAGGGTCAGGTAGAAATCCTTGATTTGCGCACCCTGAACCCACTTGACTGGGATGCTTGCCAACAGCTGGTGCATCGCCATGGTAAAGTATTGGTGCTTACGGAAGAACCACTGCTAAACAGCTTTGCAGAAAGCCTGGCTGGTCGGTTAAGCCAGCATTGCTTCTCTAAGCTGGATGCGCCAATCATGACGCTGGGTGCTTTACCACTTCCGGCTGTGCCGCTAAACGTTGATCTGGAAAAGACCATGCTGCCAAATCCTGATAAGGTCGCTACAAAGCTGGAGGAGTTATTGGGCTATTGATTTACTACTCCGGGCTTCGATCAAAAAGTCGGCGGCTGTTAGTTAGCACAGAAAGACTATAGGGAACGCTTGTTCTGCGCAAACCCACATCTTTTTACTTCCTGTAACTGCACCTGCTAAGCTTCAGGATTAGCGTAGCTGAAATTAAAGTGTATGTACTGGCGTGATTATTTATTTTATTCTTTTGGGGGGTTGATCATGATATGAGCAGCGTGGGTGCCGGGATACATGATCCAGGGCATGGCTGGTCCTTCGGGCTTAAGGGGTAAGCCGGTAGCTTCAGCTGTTGCAAAGGGGATGTATACCACGTAGCGTAAGTATCCGTCCTTCACCGCACCGGTAGCCTGGTCTATATTTTCTTTTGCTGCTGTATACACAAAGAGGGTAGTAGGTTGTGCCGGCATATTCAGCTTACCGCTTTTAGCCTCCTGTTCCCGTATGCCGAAGATCTCCTGAAACTTTTTACCGCTCTTTTTTAATTCCCTTCCCCTGGCCATAAAAGGATCCAGGTCTTCGTGATAGCAGGAAACTGAGAATCCCTCATCACTGGGATCATCGGCCAGGCACACCATTTCATTTGTTCCTTTGCGCAGTAGGGTGAATGCACCTTTTTGGTCATAGCCATAAACAGTAGCCTCTGCCTGTTTATCGGCCGGCGCAGCCAGTAGGGCTGTTTTGATCTGCATTTCTGTTGATGGTACCGTTTTGGTCTGGGCCATTGCTCCTGCACCTGCTAATACCAGCAAAATAAGGGTTAGTGCATTTTTTAAGATTTTCATATAGGTTAAAAAGCTAAGGTACATGACTATTTAAGGTTAACTTAGTTAAATGCTGTTATTCATCCAAGCAGCGTATTGTAGTTTACTTTTTTACACTGCAAAACTTTTGCAGGAGTTAGCCATTATAGGAATAAACAATTATGCATGATGAACCGATTTACTATTAACAGAAGATTGTTGATGGTTTCATTTACCTTACTGATGCCTTTAATGCTCAACGCTCAGATAGAAGATAAATATTCAATTGTTGCTACTGGCGCCACCCTGCAGAAATTAGGGGATGGTTTCGCTTTCACAGAAGGTCCTGCAGCCGATTCAGCCGGAAATGTTTATTTCTCCGACCAGCCTAATAATAAAATTCTCTTTTGGTCGGCCACTGACAAGACCATAAGCACTTTTACCGATAAGGCAGGGCGCTCCAATGGCATGTATTTCGATCGTGAGGGAAATTTAGTGAGCTGTGCAGATGAGCAGAACCAGCTCTGGTCTTTTGAAATGAATGGTACACCTACCGTTTTGTTAAAAGACTTCGAAGGCAGGCTGTTGAATGGCCCTAATGATCTCTGGATTGATCCTCAGGGGGGGATCTATTTTACAGATCCCCTGTACGAAAGAGATTA
>JASLAE010000170.1 GCA_030147305.1 Cesiribacter sp. | reverse complement strand
CAGCGATGAGCGCAAAGCAGCAGAATTCTACCGTATTGGAATGGACTCCCTGAGGGCAGAACAACAGGGTATTGCACCGCTGAAAACTTATCTGGATAAAATTCGGGCGATCAAGACAAAGCAGGAATTGCAGGATTTTCTGGTGCAGGATGATAAATTAGGCATTGGCAGCTTCTACGGCATATGGGTAGGGCCAGATGATAAAAACAGCAGCCTGAATATTGTAAACCTATATGCCAGTGGCATAGGTTTGCCAGAACGCGATTATTACCTCAATGAAGATGCCAAGTCTAAAGAGGTTCGGCAAAGGTATGTTGAATTTGTCGGTAATATGCTGCAGAAAGCCGGCCTTGATAACCCAACCCAAAAGGCTCAATCTATCATGGCAATTGAAACCGAGCTTGCCAAAGCTATGCTCAGCAAAGAAGATCGGCGTGATCCTTATAAAACATATAATAAAATGTCTGTTGCCCAACTGAAAAAGCTAACCCCAACAGTTAATTGGGAAAGCTATTTCAGTGGCATAGGCGCCCAAAAGGTAGATTCGGTAAACGTTATGCAGACTGCCTTTATGGAGCAATTTGATAAAGTATTGAAAGGTCGTTCACTGGAAGACCTGAAAGCTTATCTTAGCTGGCGCCAGGTAACTGATGCGGCCCCTTATCTGAATCATGATTTTGTACAGGCCAATTTCGATTTTTATAGCAAATACCTGCGTGGCATTACCGATAACAGCCCTCGCTGGAAGCGGGTTATTGGCGAAGCCGACGATGTGGTGGGCGAAGCCATTGGTAAGATATACGTAGCAGATGCTTTTCCGCCTGAGGCAAAAGCCAAAGCAGAAGAGATGGTAGACAACATCAAGGCAGCTTTCGGGGACAGAATCCGTGGTCTGGAATGGATGTCTGATTCTACCAAAGAAATGGCCCTTAAGAAGCTGAGTACGTTTACTGTAAAAATTGGCTATCCCGACAAGTGGAGAGAATACGGTGACCTTGAGGTGGCTGCCGGCGATAGTGCTTCTTTTTACGAGAATGTGCTGAATGGCCGTGAATTTCAGTTCAACTATATGATGGATAAGCTGGGTAATCCTGTAGACCGTACCGAATGGGGCATGACACCGCAAACAGTTAATGCTTATTACAACCCAACTTTCAATGAAATTGTATTTCCTGCCGGCATTCTTCAGCCGCCTTTCTATGATTACAGGGCAGATGCTGCAGTAAACTATGGCGGCATAGGCGCTGTGATAGGCCACGAAATCTCTCATGGTTTCGATGATCAGGGCAGCCAGTACGATGCAGAAGGAAATCTGAAAAATTGGTGGACAGAAAAAGATCTGCAGCTCTTCTCTGAAAGAACCGGCAAACTGGTGAAACAATACGATGCTTACCAGCCCATTGACAGCGTCTTTGTTAATGGTCAGTTTACGCTGGGAGAAAATATTGGTGACCTTGGCGGTTTGAATGTAGCCTATGACGGCCTGCAGCGCCACTTAAAACAAAATGGCCATCCCGGCGAGATTGATGGATTTACTCCGGAGCAACGATTCTTTATCTCCTGGGCTACCATCTGGCGTACCAAATATCGCCAGGAATTCCTGCGCACCCAGGTGTTAACTGATCCACATTCGCCAGCCATGTACCGGGGCAATGGTCCGCTGGTGAACATGCAGGCCTTCTACGATGCATTTGATATCAAAGAAGGCGATAAAATGTGGCGTCCCGAAAATGAGCGGGTAATCATTTGGTAAACACTAACCAAGCATGTGTTTGCAGGTATTAAGACTTGTATCTATATTCACACAAAAATAAGTAAGCATACAATCAACGAACCACAACCATGGGAAGAGGAGATAAAAAAACCAAAAAAGGCAAAATATCGATGGGTAGCTTTGGAAACATGCGCCCAAGACTAAGCAATAAAGTCACTAAGACTGAAGAACCGGCAGCACCTGCCAAGGCTGAGAAGAAGCCGGCTGCCAAGGACAAAAAGAAATAATTCAGAATAAATGTAAAGTTTATGCGCCAGTCTGAAAATTTTTGATGGCTGGCGCTTGCTTTTCATGGCAATGATTTTTTAATTGCCTCCATAAATGAAGAATCAATCTGTACATATGGCATGGTGGTGGCACGCTCGGGAATCCCGCACGTGAACAGCATTGGTATGTACCTATGCATAGAGCTATCAAAAGCCCGCTGTTCACAGTGGGCTTTTTTTATGCACTAAATTTTTAGTAAAAGAATGGAATCAATAGAGCATCATATTTTTAACCTGGCTACCAAAAGCAAAAAGCTGCTGGCCGATACCCATACACCCGTAAGCATTTACCTGAAATTACGGGACCGTTACCGGAATGCGGTGTTGTTGGAAAGCTCAGATTATCACAGTGCCGATAACAGCTTCAGCTACATTTGTTGCGAACCACTGGCTACCTTCTCGCTGCAGCAAAAGCTGCTTCAGCTTACTTACCCCAATGGGCACCGGCGACAGCTGAACATCGAAAAACGGCAGCAGGCCATCGATGAATTATACCAGTTCTCGGCATCCTTTTCTGCACAGGAGCCATACCAGCGTTTTGTCTCCGGAGGTTTGTTTGGGTACATGAGTTACGAAGCCGTGCAGTATTTCGAGGATTTAAGCTTAGCGGCAAATAACCAGATTCCCGAACTCCATTATAGCATATACCGCTATGTGATTGTGCTGGATCATTTCAGAAATGAACTCCACCTTTTTGAGCATGGTTTATCGGTAACTGCAGAGAGCAATGGACTGGAAAACCTGGAGTCGGTGCTGCAGAATAAAAACCTTCCATCTTATAATTTTGAAACCAGCGGGCAGGAAACTGCCAATATGGAAGATGCAGATTTTCTGCAGATGGTGCAGCAGGGCATAGAACATTGCCAGCGCGGGGATGTATTTCAGATCGTATTGAGCCGCCGTTTTCAGACACCCTACAAAGGCGACGATTTCAATGTATACCGTGCCTTAAGAAGCATCAACCCATCACCCTATCTGTTTTATTTCGATTATGGGAGCTTCCGTATTTTTGGATCTTCCCCTGAGGCTCAGCTGGTGATGAAGGGAGATAAAGCACAAATATTCCCAATTGCCGGCACCTTTCGCCGCACTGGTAACGACGAAGCAGATGCAGAATCGGCCCGTAAACTTTCCCAGGATCCTAAAGAAAATTCAGAACATGTAATGCTGGTAGATCTGGCCCGCAATGATTTAAGTCGGCACGGGCATTCTGTTGAAGTCAAAAAACTGAAGGAAATACAATTTTATTCGCACGTGATTCACCTGGTGTCCATGGTAGAGGGTACCCTGGATGCTGATATAAATCCGGTACAAATGGTGGCCGATACCTTTCCGGCAGGCACCCTCAGTGGGGCTCCCAAACACATGGCCATGCAGCTGATTGAACAGATAGAACCAACACCCCGCAGCTATTATGGCGGCGCCATAGGATTTATGGGTTTCAACAGCAGCGACAAAATGCCCATGTTTAACCATGCGATCATGATTCGGTCCTTCCTGAGCAAAGACCAGATGCTGTATTATCAGGCTGGCGCCGGGGTAGTAGCCAAAAGTAGTCCGGATGGGGAATTACAGGAGGTGCATAATAAATTAGGTGCTTTGCGCAGTGCCCTAAAACTCGCACAAACGCTTTAATGGCTTACTAATCATGGCAGAGATATTCGTTATCGATAATTACGACAGCTTTACTTATAACCTGGTTCATATATTAAAACAGCTGGGTGCTTCCTTGAAAGTAGTGCGCAATGATGCCTTTACCCTGGATGAAGTAGCCGCTTATGACAAGATTTTGCTTTCACCAGGACCTGGCATTCCTGATGAAGCCGGCCTGATGCCAGCGGTTATCAAACGGTACGGGCAGGAGAAGAACATCCTGGGTGTTTGCCTGGGACATCAGGCACTGGGCGAAGCTTTTGGTGCAAAGTTGCAGAATCTGGCAATTGTGCATCATGGTGTTGCCACTACCTGCCTGCTGCATAAAGAAGATAAATTATTTAGCGGGTTGCCACAGCAGTTTCAGGTGGGCCGTTATCATAGCTGGGCTGTGGTAGGAGAGACCTGCACGCCCGAAACCGGCCTTGAAATTACTGCTACTGACGAAAATGGTGCTGTTATGGCGCTACGCCATCAGCAATACCGCATCCGTGGGGTGCAGTTTCACCCGGAAAGCATTCTTACCCAGCACGGAACCCAAATGCTACGAAATTGGCTTGAGAGTTAAAGCCCAGGATGGGCTGGCCTCTTTCCATGAAAAAAGAGGAATAGGGTTTTTTATCCTGTAAACCGATTTTCTGAATCCCGATTGGTTATTCTATAATATATGTACTAAAGCTTTTCCATGAAAGATATACTCAACCGCCTGATAGAACATAAAACGCTTGACAGGGCTACCGCCCGGGAAGTGTTGCTTAAATTAACACAAGGGCAGTACAACAGCAGCCAGATTGCGGCCTTCATTACCGTATTTCTGATGCGGAATATTACCGTGGAGGAATTGATAGGCTTCCGGGAAGCAATGTTGGAGCAATGTTTGACCGTGGACCTGTCTGCTTTTGATGTGATGGACCTATGTGGAACAGGCGGTGATGGCAAAGATACTTTTAATATAAGTACATTAAGTGCTTTTGTAGTTGCGGGGGTAGGGCAGGCTGTAGCAAAGCATGGCAATTATGGAGTGTCTTCGGCCTGTGGCTCCAGCAACCTTTTACAATATTTCGGCTATGAATTTACCCAGGATCCACAAGTGCTGGAACGGAACCTGCAGGAAGCAAACATCTGCTTCCTGCACGCACCCCTCTTTCACCCGGCTATGAAGAATGTGGGCCCCATTCGCCGGGAGCTGGGGGTGAAAACGTTTTTCAATATGTTAGGGCCTATGGTAAACCCGGCACATCCGCAGAAACAGCTGGTGGGGGTGTTTAGCCTGGAACTGGCCCGCTTGTATGCCTATTTATATCAGCATACTACTATACAATATGCCATTGTGCATGCCCTGGATGGCTATGACGAAGTAAGCTTAACCAGCCCGGTAAAAGTGTATAGCAGCAATAGTGAACAATTACTGCAGCCACAGGACTTTTTACTGCCAGAGCTAAAACAGGAACAGCTTTTTGGTGGCGGAACCATTGAGGATGCTGCCGCTATTTTTGAGCGGGTGCTAAAAGGCGAAGGCACCCAGGCACAGGAAGCCGCCGTACTGGCCAATGCAGGCATGGCGCTTCAAGTAGCCAGAAGCTGCAGCCTGGCAGAGGGGGTAGAAGATGCCCGCCAAAGCCTGCGGAACGGAAAGGCGCTACAAACTTTTAGAACCCTGGTGGGCGATAAAAAATCAACTACCGTAGCAGTAGGATAGCATCAGCCAGAAAAAGAAAGCAGAGGCTTTCCTGATCCGATAACTTTTTAAATAGAAACGAACAACCACTGTCAATTAATAAACAACCTAATAACATGTCAATCCTGCAAGAAATCGTAAAACATAAACAGGCCGAAGTCGCCGAGCGCATCAGCCTGTACCCGATTAAATTACTGGAACAAAGCATCTACTTTGGCGGTAAATCGGTGAGCTTAAAGAAATACCTCCTGCGGGAAGATAAATCAGGTATCATTGCCGAATTCAAGCGTCAGTCTCCAAGCAAAGGCGTTATTAATCCTTTTGCAGAAGTAGAACGTACTTCTATTGGCTACATGCAGGCGGGTGCATCTGCACTGAGCATCCTAACAGACCGCAAGTTTTTTGGAGGAAAAAACGAGGATCTCACCACTGCACGCAAATTCAATTACTGCCCCATCCTGCGGAAAGATTTTGTGCTGGAAGAGTACCAGATCGTAGAAGCTAAAGCCATTGGTGCAGACGCTATTTTGTTGATCGCAGCCATTCTGCCTCCGCAAAGGCTTAAGGACCTTGCTGGCTTTGCCAAAAGCCTTGATCTGGAAGTGCTCATGGAGGTACACAGTTTAGAAGAACTGCAGCAAAACATGCACCCGGAAGTTGACCTGATTGGTGTTAATAATCGCAATCTGAACACCTTCGAAACCAACTTGGCCGTATCTAAAGAGCTGGCGCAGCATATTCCTGACAGCTTTGTTCGGGTAAGTGAAAGTGGTATTTCTAACCCTGCCACCGTCCTGGAGCTCAAAGACCATGGCTACGAAGGCTTTCTCATTGGCGAGAGCTTTATGCAGCACAGCCGACCTGAACAGGCAGCCGCCCGTTTTGTGCACGATCTGGAATTGCTGTTGCAAAAAAAAGAACATAAAAGAGAAGGCTCTTTAACGCGCTAATGGCACGTGCACTAAAAATAAAAGTATGCGGCATGACGCACCCGGCCAACCTGCAGGCAGTTGCTGCTTTGCAGCCCGATTATCTTGGGTTTATTTTTTTTGAAAAGAGCCCGCGCAATATGCTGCAAACCCTTCAGCCTGATGTAGTGGCACAAATTCCTGCCTCCATTAAAAAAGTAGGTGTTTTTGTAAATGCCTCCCCTGAAGAAATTCTTGAGCATACCAAAAGTTTTAAGCTTGATGCAGTACAGCTGCATGGCGATGAAACAGCAGAGCTTTGCAGTCAGCTGCGCCAGGAAGGCCTGGAAGTGATAAAAGTATTTCGCGTTGGTAAAGACTTTGATCTGGAGGCACTGCAACCCTATGTCGCGGTGGTAGATTATTTTCTTTTCGATACCCAGGGCAAACAGTATGGAGGCAATGGTCAGGTTTTTAACTGGCAGTTGTTAAAAGACTATTCACTGCCTGTACCAGTTATCATAAGCGGAGGCATAGAAGCAGCCAGTTTAGAGGGTTTGGAAGAACTTCGGCATCTGCCTATCCATGCAATAGATGTAAACAGTAAGTTCGAGCTATCGCCCGGACTCAAAAACATACCGGCACTGGAGGAACTGTTTCGGCACCCAATTTTTTAGTAGATCATACCATGCTATCATGAATACACAAAATACCAATACATCCTTTGCAGTAAACGACCGGGGTTATTATGGCCAGTTCGGGGGTAGTTTTATCCCGGAGATGCTCTATCCCAATGTTGAAGAACTGCGTGCGTGCTACCTGGAAATTATTTACAGTCCTGAATTTCAGCAGCAATATCGGCAACTGCTGCGCGATTATGTAGGACGTCCAACGCCACTTTATCTGGCTAATCGCCTGTCCGAAGAATTTGGTGCTAATATTTACCTGAAGCGGGAAGACCTGTGTCATACGGGTGCACATAAAGTAAATAACACAGTAGGCCAGATCTTGCTGGCAAAGCGGTTGGGCAAGCACAAAATTATTGCAGAAACCGGTGCCGGCCAGCATGGTGTGGCAACGGCAACTGTCTGTGCACTCATGGGCCTTGAATGCGTGGTGTACATGGGAAGCCACGACATGGAGCGCCAGAAGCCAAATGTAGAACGCATGAAAATTCTGGGAGCCGAAGTGCGGCCTGCAACCAGCGGCAGTCAAACCCTTAAAGATGCAACCAACGAAGCCATGCGGCACTGGATCAACAATCCGCAGGATACCCATTATATAATCGGAAGTGTGGTAGGTCCTCATCCTTATCCTGATATGGTTGCCAGGCTACAGGCCATCATCAGCGAAGAGATTCGGATTCAGCTGAAGGAGAAAACAGGCTCTGAGCTTCCTACTTATGTTGTGGCTTGTGTGGGGGGTGGCTCTAATGCAGCTGGTGCATTTTATCATTACCTCGATGAACCCACCGTGAAGCTGGTGGCTGTTGAGGCTGCAGGCAAAGGCATTAGCAGTGGCCAGTCGGCGGCAACCACAGCGCTTGGCAAACCCGGTGTGCTCCATGGAAGCCAAACGCTGCTTATGCAAACGGAAGATGGTCAGGTTGTAGAACCTTATAGCATCTCGGCTGGACTTGATTATCCCGGCATTGGCCCCTTGCATGCCCACCTGTTCGACAGCAAACGCGCTCAGTTTATTGCCATTACCGATGCAGATGCCATGGATGCAGGCATACACTTAGCCAAAACAGAAGGAATTATTCCGGCGGTAGAATCTGCCCATGCTCTGGCAGCCCTTAAAGAAATGCAGCTTCAGCCACAGGATGTGGTGGTGGTGAACCTCAGTGGCCGTGGAGATAAAGATCTGGAAACCTACATACGCTGGGGGGGCTATTAAAAAACCCAGCTGTAGACATGCTGTATACAAACCCCACTTGCTGTAATTAAAGTAAATGCCAAAGAAACTCATGCTTCAACTTTTAATCTTATGTCCCTTACTGCCATACAGAATAGAATAGACACTCTTTTTCAGGAGAAGAAAAACGATGTTTTAAACATCTACTTCACTGCTGGCTACCCTAATTTGCAGGACACCGTGCCCATTCTAAAAGCCCTAGAAAAAGGAGGCGCAGACCTGGTTGAAATAGGACTGCCTTATTCCGACCCTGTTGCGGATGGACCAACGATACAGGCCAGCAATCAGCAGGCGCTGGAAAGTGGTATGAACATGAAGCTTCTCTTCGAACAGTTAAAGGATATCCGGCAGGAGGTAAGTGTCCCCCTGGTGCTGATGGGTTATTTTAATCCGGTACTTCAGTTTGGGGTAGAGAAGTTTTGCCAGAAATGTGCCGAAGTAGGTATCGATGGGCTAATCCTGCCCGACCTGCCTATGTATGAGTATCGCCAGTTTTACAAGCAAATATTTCAGCAATACGGGCTGCACAATATCTTTCTAATTTCTCCGCAAACCTCAGAAGCACGTGTACGGGAGATAGACGAAAACAGCAGTGGATTTATCTATATGGTGTCTTCTGCCTCAATCACCGGAGCCAAAAGAGATATTAGCCAGGAGCAGATCGCTTACTTTGAACGCATCAATAACATGCAGTTGCAGAATCCGCGTCTGATTGGTTTTGGTATTTCTAACCGCGAAACCTTTATGCAGGCTACACAATATGCCAGTGGTGCCATTATTGGTAGTGCTTTTATCAATCTGCTGACCAGCAGTATGGCGCTGGAATCTGATATCATTCAGTTTGTAAAGTCTATAAAAGAAAACCTATAAAATCTTCAACCTAGAACAATCATGATCATACAGCTTAAAAAAGACGTGGACGAGCAGCAAAAAGCAGATATTACTGCGGCTGCAAAAAATATCGGATACAAAACAAGTGAAACCCGCACCCAACAGGGCCATTACCTGGTAGGCATTGGCAAAGCAGATTTCGATATCCGCCAGATTGCCAGTTTGCCAGGCATAGAAGATATTTTCAGGGTATCGGATGAATACAAGCTGGTATCTTCTAAATGGAAGGTAAAGCCAACAGTTATTGATCTGGGGGATGGGGTACAGATTGGTCAGGGAGAACTTGCCATTATGCTGGGACCCTGCTCCATAGAAGGAGAAGAGCAAATTCGCTCCAATATTCAGCACCTGAAAGAAAGTGGCGTTCGTATTATGCGTGGTGGTGTATTTAAGCCGCGCAGTTCTCCCTACTCTTTTCGGGGCATGGGCATCGATGGGCTGAAGTTGTGGCACCAGCTGGCGCAGGAAGCAGGCATCAAGATTATTACTGAAGTAATGCAGGTGTCGCAGATTGAGGAGATGTATCCCTATATCGATGTATTTCAGGTGGGTGCCCGTAATACCCAGAACTTTAACTTGCTGGACGAATTAGGCAAGGTAGACAAACCCGTCATGATCAAGCGTGGAATAAGCGGCACCATTGAAGAGCTGCTTTATTCTGCAGAATATGTTTTTAGTGCAGGTAACGAGCAACTGATTCTATGCGAACGCGGTATTCGTACCTATGAACGCTCCAGTCGCAATACCCTGGATTTGAATGCGGTGCCTATTCTAAAGGAAAAGACACACCTGCCGGTTGTGGTTGACCCCTCGCATGGCATTGGTATTCGCCATCATGTGGAGCCTATGGCCCTGGCAGCTGTTATGTCTGGTGCCGATGGCGTCATCGTAGAAGTGCATGAGCGGCCGGAAAAAGCTAGCAGCGATGGGCAGCAAACCTTGAACTACGAGGAAAGTGCACTAATGGTAGAGCGCTTGAAAAAGACGGCAGCCCTGCGGAGGGAGTTTGTATAAAACATCTGCCTGATAGCAGCCTGCATGAATTGCACTTAAATGTATTTACCAAATTAATTAATATTTTCTGAAAAAGGCTTGGTCTTATGAGATCAGGCCTTTTATATTTGCATCCCAATCAGGCAGCAGGCCTGAAGAGGAAAGAGCCCAACTCTGCTCCTGAGCAGAAGTTAAAGCAGAAAAAAATTCTTCTGTTGTTATTTGAAAAGCTGATTCTGGACCTGTTATCTTTGTACTCCGGCAGCACTAAAAAAGCTTAGTGAAACCGGGAACTAAGTTCTTTAGAAAAGTGGTTAAGACTCTTGCTGCCCTATCTTAAAGGTACTGCCCTGTCATACAGATAGAGCTTTTAGAAGGGTTGAAAAAAGCTTAAAGAAAAACTACTGTAGGCTGGAACTAAGGCTCTTTGGAATTGAGTTATGGATAAGCGCTCCGCATCAAAAGGATGCAGGAGCAGGAAGTTTGAAAGTCCATTGAAGTCTATAAAAGACGCTGCAAATGACGCTGCTTAAGTCTAGAGAAAAAAAGCTTTAGGGGTTTAGAAAACTTATTGGTTGAGCTGGAACTTTAGGGGGCTTAAGAGTGGTTAAGACTCTTGCGGCCCTGCATAAGAAGTCCCTTAGAAGCTTGGCTAAGAAATTGCAGAAAAGGACATCAGGCAGAACTAGAGCAGGGGGAGAAACTTTTAAAA
>JASLAE010000119.1 GCA_030147305.1 Cesiribacter sp. | reverse complement strand
CTTTAAAGCAGTCTAGCTTTTAGATGCTGGTATCTTTTAAGATAACATCATGTGCTCCACCTTCTACGATACTGGTAGAAGAAACGAGGGTGATCTTTGCTTTTTTCTGCAGCTCCGGAATGTTCAGAACCCCAACACTGCACATGGTAGATTTTATCTTGCTGAGCGTTATGTTTAGGTTGTCCTTCAGCATACCGGCATAGGGCACGTAGCTGTCCACGCCTTCTTCAAACTTAAGATTATCATTTCCACCGGAATCGTAGCGCTGCCAGTTCTGGGCACGATTGGAACCTTCGCCCCAGTATTCTTTCACATAGGTATTCCCTACTTTTAGTTTTTTGGTCGGGCTTTCATCGAAGCGGGCAAAGTAGCGGCCCATCATCATAAAATCGGCGCCCATGGCCAGCGCCAGCACCATATGGTAGTCGTGCACAATACCACCGTCGGAGCAGAGGGGAACATAAACGCCTGTTTCCTTAAAGTAGCTGTCGCGGGCCTGAGAAACTTCAATCAGGGCTGTGGCCTGTCCGCGGCCAATCCCTTTTTGTTCCCGGGTGATGCAGATAGACCCGCCACCGATTCCCACTTTTATAAAATCGGCCCCTGCATCAACCAGGTAGCGGAATCCATCTTCATCTACAATATTGCCTGCGCCGATTTTGGCATCCGGATAATTTTCTTTCACCCAGCGCAGCGTGTCACGCTGCCATTCAGAGAAGCCATCGGAAGAATCGATGCAAAGCACATCTACACCAGCCTCCAGTAATTTGGGAACGCGTTCCCGGTAATCCCGGGTATTGATGCCGGCACCTACGAGCAGTTTTTTACTTTCGTCCAGCAGCTCCAGCGGATTTTCTTTATGGTTGGCGTAATCTTTACGGAAAACGAAGTATTGCAGGTGCTGGTTTTTATCGAGGATGGGCAGGCAATTAAGCTTGTGCTCCCAGATAATTTCGTTGGCATCTGTAAGACTGATCCCTACTTCGCCCACAATCAGCTTGTCCAGGGGCGTCATCAGCACTTCTACTTTTTTATCGAGGCTGTCTTTGGAGGGACGATAGTCGCGGCTGGTGATGATGCCCAGGAATTTACTGTGCGGGCTGCCGTCTGCAGTGATGCCAACGGTAGAGTGCCCGGTTTTACTTTTCAGAGCCAGTACATCCTGTAAAGTATCGCCTGGCTTTAAATTGGAATCACTGATAACAAAGCCGGCTTTGAATTTTTTGACCCGGCGAATCATATCGGCCTGGCTTTCGATGGACTGAGACCCAAATATAAAGGACAAACCGCCACTTCTGGCCAGGGCAATGGCCAGCCCATGATCAGAGACCGACTGCATAATGGCCGAGACAAATGGGATGTTCAGTTCCAGCGCGCTGGTATCTCCCTTGCGGTATTTTACCAGGGGCGCTTTAAGCTGAACATTGGCCGGAACACATTCTTTGGTTGTAAGGCCCGGGATGAGCAGGTATTCACCAAACGTTCTGGAAACATCGTTTACGTAGATCGCCATGTGCTATTAAAATTTTGCAAAGATATCGAAAATAACCCGGAAAATTCCCGATTAATTCCTGTACCGGATATCATTACCAGTGCCCACAGCCATAGCTTTGAAAGGGATTGCTTTTAGATTTTGTGCCCGGGCTTTGCAGTAGCCAGGCTATTGAGTAATTGTACTGAGCGTGCTGGTAACCGGTCTTTTCATGATATAATCTTCCATCAGAAAGCCATTGCCAATGGATATATTCTCTTCTCCGACGATGCGAAAGCCAATGTGCTGATAGAACTCAACAGCGGGATTATTGCGATTCACATTTAAAGAAAGGGCATGATTGCCACATCGCCGGGCAATCTCATCAATTTTATTTAGCAGGAATCTGCCTACCCCTTTACCCTGGGTTGTGGGTACAACATACAGCTTATGAATTTTAGTAACAGGCTCACCCTGATAATCTATTTGATAAGAGGCAAAGCCTGCATCATGCTCAGCTTCACGCGCTAATAAAAATTGATGTCTCTTTTGGTTAAGCTGTTCATTCAGGGCTGCTGAGCTGTACATCATCTCCAGCATATAGTCAATTTGGTCCCTGGAAAGAATATTGCCAAAAGTGATGGGCCACGTTTGGTAAGCAATTTGCTGAATAACAGGAAAATCCTTCTCTGTACCTTCTTGAATGCTGATCATGGCAGGCGAGGGAGGCTGTAGGGTATTCTTAAGCTTTGAAAGTGAAATTTCGCTGAAGCACATAGCTTACGGCTACAACAATGCCAGCTGCAATGATGCGGGAAGGCGTTGGGTAAATATGAAACTGTTCAACCAGGATCTTCAGCAAAACATAGTTGAGAATCAGGTTAATCATGACAACAATAAAATAGCGGATCAGCTGCGTGCGGCCAGCCAGGCTTGAGCCGGGAAAGGCAACGTTGCGCATTAACAGGAAGGCCAGCGGAAAACATACTGAAAAGGACAACAGAAAAGCTGCAATGTGTGGGCTAATGGCTATGCCCATCGGTAAATACACCACCTGCTTCTGTATAATGAAGTTGTAGGAGATGAAATACATGATAATATCCAGTCCTACATTAATACCCCCGCAAGCCAGGAAGCGGTACGTTTGAACATCCACAAATGACCTGAAAGGGGGGTAAAAGAAATCAATTATTTTATAAACTGCAGTCTTAATCATAGCAAAGCAATCAGAAGGAGGCAAATAATTGCCTGCATAATGCCATTTCAGCCTTTGAACTAACGCAAATTTAATGAAAAAAGATACAGCTCCGAATCGAACTCCAAGTTCATGCCTGGGTTAAATGCTTTCATGAAAAGTCTCTTATAAATAAATATAGGCCCCTCTCCATAACATGGAAAAACTGATTATTGGAAAGCATAAGGTTGATAATCAACAAAGTAAATGACTGCCTGAGTGCAATGTGCACTTATCACTTCCCCAGATTCATTCATACTTGTAAATCGATCTGTAAGCTCGAATAATTATTCTTTTACTATTTTCAGTACAGTTTTTTGCTGCTTTTCATTGTTGATCAGGATAAAATATAATCCTTTAGGGCCAGGCAGTTCCACGGTAATATTGCTTGTGTTTTCAAAGCTGGTCTTGCTGATAAGCTGTCCTGTTATACTGCTGATCCTTAAAGTTAAGCTTTCATGCGGAGTCTTGAATTCGATATGCAAGCTGCCTGCATTAGGGTTAGGGTAGTAAAGGGGCTTTAGTTCAAAATTATTTTCTTCCAGACCAGTAGGCTCTTCTGTTTCTGCTACTGTAACAGGGTAACAGGCAGAGGTAGCCACACACAGCCCGTATAAATCTGTAATCTGAACGGCATAAATTCCTGTTTTCTCAGGCGTAAAGCTAAAGAAAGTGGCTCCACTAATAGGTGTATTGCTGTTGTTGCAGTCCAGCCATTGATAGGTGACCTGCGAGGCATTCGAGGAAAGCCCTCGTTCCATTTCAGACACTGATGCATCTAGTGCACAATAACCCCACTTGCTGATAAACATATCGGCTTCGCCTGCAGCAGTTAGGGGAAAACTATCGTTTGTCGGATCAAAATCTACTGTTTCGCTGAAATTTCCCACCAGGTATATGCTGCCGGCCTGATCAACTGACAAGCCGTAGCCCACCTCATCGGCTGCAGCTCCAAGGGTCTTTACCCAGATAAATTTACCATCAGGGTCTAACTTTTGCACAAAAATGTCGCTGCCGCCTGTAGATGTTGCTTCATATAACCCTTCTCCGGGATCAAAGTCTGCTGTATAGGAAAAATGGCCTGTAACATATATGTTTTGCTGCGCATCTGCAGCGATGGCCTTCCCTTCATCCCAGGTAAATGATCCCATTCCATTCACCCATATTAAATCCCCATCGGTGTTAAACTTCTCAACAAACACATCATATTCGCCGGCAGAATTCAACACTGTACTACCCCAGGGATGAACAAATTCTACTTCCCCACTAAAATATCCGGTTACATAAATCAATCCGGTATGATCCAGCACCAGCGCGCTGGCTATATCGGAACCCGTGGAGCCCTGGCGCAGCGCAAATAATAAATTGCCATTCTTGTCAAATTTAGTAACAAAGATATCGCTCTCACCCAAAGAAGTTAATGTGAAGTTTTGAGCTCCCGGCTCAAATGCTACAACATCCTGAAATGACCCACACACAAAAATATTTCCATCGCCATCAGTTTTGATGTCAGCCCCATTGTCATAGTAATCGGCACCCATACTTTTAGCCCATATAAAATTACCTGCATCGTTAAGTTTTAAGATGAAGATATCATTCAGGATTCCGGAAGTAAGCGCATACTCGCCGTCACCCGGGTCAAAATCAACGGTTCCTTCAAAGCCGCCGGTAAAGTAAACAGCACCTTCAGGATCAATGGTAACGGCATTGCCCTGATCGTAATTGCCAGAGCCAAAGCTGTGCGCCCAGGCGAAGCTACCTTCCTGATCCAGTTTCAGTATAAAAATATCATTTCGCCCTGCTGATGATAGGGGATAACTACCATCTCCCGGGTTAAAATCTGCAGTTTCTCCAAAGAAACCTGTTACATACACATTATTATCATCAAGCGCTATAGAGAGTCCCGAATCGTAGCTGGTTCCTCCAATACTTTTAGCCCAGATCAAATTGCCTGCCGGGTCTGATTTCTGAATGAAAATGTCGTTTTCACCAAGTGATTTAAGCAGGTAAGTATTAGTGCCGGGGTCAAAGTCTACCTCGCCCCGAAATGAACCTGTAGTATACATATTGCCCTGTGGATCTACGGCAATGGCATTGGCGACATCATATTCTGCAGCACCCATTCCTTTGGCAAAGTAATAATCCTGCGCATGGGAGAGGTTGCATATTTGCAAAAGGCATACAGTTAACAGATATAACTTTTTCATAGGCTTAGAAGAGAAAAGGCTGGTATCGGCGCAGCATATATTTGTCACTGGTTTCTGCTGCGACAGACTGGCTTACTATACAAGGTGGATTGGGAAAGTATCTATTGTGACGGCCAGCACAAGATATGCTTATTTTAGAAAAAAAGGCAATAGCTTTAACAGCCATTGCCCTATTAAATTTTGCCCTTTCACTGGCACTAACAATCCGCAAGTCAGCATTTAGCCATCAGGCATTAAATGCCTGGCGATGATAGCATTTTATTTAAAAGCCGGAATACCCGTAATCTCATGACCCAGGATCAGCAGGTGAATGTCGTGGGTACCTTCATAGGTAAGTACACTTTCCAGGTTTGCCATGTGGCGCATGATGGGGTATTCTCCCGTAATGCCCATTCCGCCCAGCATCTGTCGGGCTTCGCGTGCAATATCCAGGGCAATTTCCACACTGTTGCGTTTGGCCAGCGAAATCTGCGCTGTAGTTGCTTTGCCTTCGTTGAACAGCATTCCCAGGCGCCAGCAGACAAGCTGCGCCTTGGTGATTTCGGTAAGCATTTCGGCCAGCTTTTTTTGCTGCAGCTGAAAAGCACCAATGGGTTTGCCAAATTGCTCGCGCTCCAGCGCATAGCGGCGGGCTGTATCGTAACAGTCCATGGCTGCACCCAAAGCGCCCCAGCTAATACCGTAACGGGCTGAGTCCAGGCACATGAG
>JASLAE010000103.1 GCA_030147305.1 Cesiribacter sp. | reverse complement strand
TATTCTTAAACCAGAGCAATATCAGCTGGAGCAACAGGGGCGGCCCTTTACAGTAGAAGTAGAAGCTGGAGACGATTACGGGCTGGAAGATGTGTACCTGAATTTGACGATTAGCCGGGGAAGTGGTGAGCAGGTAACTTTCCGGGAAAAGAAAATATGGATTGAGGTGGCCGATGGTGCCAAAGAAGCTAAACATAGCCTGCAGCTGGCCCCTGAACAGCTGGGAATGCAGCCGGGCGATGAACTCTACTATCGTTTAGAGGCGTTTGACAACAAACCACCCCGCGGCCAGCACAGCAGAAGTAACAGCTGGTTTTATCAGTGGCAAGACACGGCTGCTGTGACCACCATAATGAGCAGCGGCATGGCCATGCCCATAGAGCCGGAATATTTTAGAAGCCAGCGCCAAATCATCATCGATACAGAAAAGCTGATTGCCACAAAGCAATCTGCGCCAGCGGCTAAATGGGAAAAAGCTAACCAGGATCTGGGCGTTGACCAGAAGCTGCTGCGCCTGCGTTATGGTAAATTTCTCGGTGAGGAATTTGAGAGCACAGCCGGCGGTGCCGGTCATGAAGAGGAAAGTAGTGATGACCATGACGAAGAAGAGGGGGAGGAGCATGACGCGGAGGGCGAGCATCACGACGAGCAGCATCAGCACGCAGTGCCTGGCCATGAAGCGCCAGCCGATGCAGCCCCTGCCGCCGGTTTGCTGGAGATGTTTGGCCATGCCCACGATACTGAAGAAGGGGCTACCTTTTATGAAGAAAGTGTGAAAGTAAAATTAAAAGCAGCCCTGGCCGAAATGTGGGAAGCAGAAAAATACCTGCGCCTGTCCCAGCCAAACCAGGCCCTGCCATATGAATACCGTGCCCTGAAGATCATCAAAGAAGTGCAGCAGTCAACCCGTATATATGTAGAGCGGGTGGGGCTGGAGCTCCCGGCGCTGATCCCGCAGGAGCATCGACTGAAAGGGGAGCAGGAAAAGATCCTGCCACAGGGCAGAAATTACCGGGAAGTGCCGGCAGACACCCTTGCTGCTATTCGTCAATTGCTGTCGCGGTTATCTTACTGGGAGCAGAATGAAGCCCTGGGAGTGGAGGACAAGCAGCTGGTAAGCGGAGCTGGAAAAGAGGTGGCCCGTCTGCTCATCAGGGGTGGCCCGTTTATGCGTCACTTCTACCTGCTCAACAGTCTAAACCAGCTTCAGGTTAGCAATATTCCTCAATCTTCCCTGGTACGGCGAGTGCAGACCGGCCTGCTGCAGCTGCTGCCGGCTCAGCAGGATCCGTCCGGCAGACCTCAATTATTAGGTAAACCACAGCAGGGGTTTTTACAATCTTTTAGCACGGCACCCCATGACTGAGCTGTTCTCTGTACACTCTATAATTGCTTTGGGAGCTTTGCTTTTGCTTTGGGCCATTTTTGCCTGGGCAGAATACAGACGTTATGGCCGGGGTAAGCGGTTGTTGCTACGAACAGTGCTACTGTTTGCAGCACTGGCTGCGCTGTTTGGCGCTTATGTAAAGCCAGCTTACAGGGTAAGTAGTACCTCCGTTACCATCGTGCTGAATGGTCATGCACCACAGAAGCTCGACAGCCTGTTGGCAGCGTATCCGGCTGCGAAAGTACTGAGCCTGCAGCCGCATGAAAAATATCCATTGCTGGAGGGCCTGAGTTATTTGAAAAATTATGCTACCCCGGGAAGCCAGGTACTTGTGGTTGGCAGTGCGCTTACGCCGCAGGCACTGGAATATCTAAAAGACTTTGCTTTTATCTATATTCCGGAACAGAAGGTAGAGGGTCTGTTGGCGCTTAATTATGATCGCCTGTTTAGTATAAATGATTCGCTGGTTGCACAGGGGAGGTGGTCTGCTGGTAAAGCCAATGAAAAGCTGCTGTTGGCCACAGCGCGACTTGGACTCGATTCTGCCGTTGCCAGCAAAGCAGGTCCCCACAGATTTTCTTTAGCCGCGCCCCTTTTCTTTGCGGGCAGTCAGGTGTACCACCTTTACCATCTCAACAGGCAAGGCGATACCCTGGCCAGTTATCGCATACCTGTGCAGGTACCAGCGCAGTCGCCTTACCAGATGGGGCTCTTAACAGCTTATCCGGCAGCTGAAAGTAAATACCTGAAAGAGTATTTAAGTGTAAAAGGCTATGCCCTGCATTATATGGCACAGCTGGCACCTGGCAAAAACATACAGGAATGGATAAACCTGCCACAAAAGGAACTTCAGTTTAACCAAAAAGCAATGGCACAATGGGATGTGTTTCTACTCAGCACAGGCTACTACAATACAATGGGTAGTTCCCAGCACGAAATTCTCCAGAAATCCATTAGCCGGGAAGGCATAGGGTTATTGCTTATTCCCGAAACAGAGCAAAACAGCATAAGCTGGCAGGGCAGTCGCATCACTTTCCAGCCGGCAGAAGTACAGGATACTTTTTTGATTTCAGGCGTGCGTGTACCAGTCACGTACCGTCCGATACAGCGGGTGCCGGAGAACTGGCAGGTACAATTACGCGGCAGCAAAGGGGTCGCTGCCGTAAGCAGGCGGCATGGTCTGGGGCAGGTGATGGTCAGTGGCGTTAGCGATAGCTATACACTGCTTTTGAAAGGACAGGAGGCTGCTTACCGGCACTTGTGGAACTCTTTGTTGAATGAGGTGCTGCCGCTATTGGCAAAGCAGGTAAGCTGGGAAGATATACCCATCGCAGCCATGGAACATATGCCCGTGCAATTGGGTTTGTATAGTCAGGATAGCCTTCCGGAAATACAGCTTTTGGGGCCCAACCTACAGGTCTTGGAAGTGCCTTACTGGCAAGATCAGGATAAACCCCATTACTGGCAGCTGCAGTTCTGGCCCCGACAGTCGGGCTGGCATACTGCAGTAGCAGCCGGCGATACAGCCCGTTTTTGGGTGTCAGACAACCTGCCATCTTTGTTAGAAGCCAGCATGCAGGACAAGCTTAGGCAGGCAGCAGCAGGTAGAAGCAACAATGCCAATCTGGATAGCAATAGGGTATATCAGCAGCAGGCAGTACCTGACTGGCTGTTTTATATGTTATTTCTTACAAGTATGGGCGGTCTGTGGCTGGAAAAAAAAATCAACGGATAGTTTAATAATGGCGGGATGCTCCTTAGTTTGGCATTTGTGTTGATGTTGTTGTATGTATAAACCCTTTGGTATACTCCTGTTCTCTCTGATGTTGCTGTGCTCTTCCCTGCGTGGGTGGGGGCAACAGTCGGTAATGCTTGCTCCTGATTTTCACAGTACCCCAAGCAGTAGAAATGCTGAAGCAGTTAATTTACTTTCTGCCTACCTTAAATTTCCCTCCCTGAGTGGTACAGAAAAGGAAGTAGGTGAGTTTCTGTCTGATTATTGCAGGAAGCAGGGCCTTTTTATCACCAGGTTGCCGGCCGATAGCAATGGGTTTAATTTTGCCGCTACACTTTACCCCCTCACAGAAGATAAGCCCGTTGTGTGGCTACAGCATCATATGGATGTGGTGCCTGCCAATGTGCTGGAAGATTGGAAATTTCAGCCTTTTTCAGGTAAGGTGCATCAGGATACCATCTGGGGCAGGGGGGCTATTGACAATAAAGGGCAGGGCATTATGCAGCTAATGGCCCTGCTTAATGCTAAGAAGGCTGCCGATACAACAGAGTTTATTTACAACATGGGCCTGCTGTGCTTTTCCAGCGAAGAAAATGGCGATGGCCTGGGAGCCAGAAGGGTATTGGAAGAAAGAATAGAGGAGCTTAAGCCGCTGGTGGTGTTTGGCGAAGGCGGTGCCGGTCTCCTTAATGTGTTGGAGAACGATCCCGGAAGGCCTGTGGTAGGCTTGTCTGTTGCCGAGAAAGGGGTGCTTTGGTTAAAGCTAGACCTTCAACTGAATAGTTACGGCCATGGCGCAGCGCCAGCACCGGAATATGCCAACAAGCTGATGATTAATGCACTGAGCAGGCTGGAGAACCGAAAATTTATTTTAGAATTCAACCGGGTTAACAAGCGAATGTTCAGGCGCCTGGGCAGGGCAGAAGGGGGGCTCAGAGGATTTCTCATTCGTAAAATAAACTGGTGGATTCTGCGGCCGTTTGTGAAGAATATCGTGCGTCAGGACCCTTTGCTGGAGGCCCTCACCACCAACACCATTACGGTTACCAAGCTGGAGAATCCGCCAGGTCCGCCAAACAAGATCTCTGCCACCTCTACTGCTTACCTGGACTGCCGGCTACAGCCCAACACCTCTGTTAAATCCTTCATCCGCAGGGTAGAGCGTATTCTGGATGAGCCTAAAGTAAAGATTAAGGTTGTGAATGCCACCCCTGAGACCAGGCCTTCTCCAACCAATGACTTCTACGGAGCCATGGAATGGGCCGTGCATCAGGAAATGCCCGAGGCTGCCGTAATTCCAATTTTATTTCCGGCAACTACCGACAATACATTTTTTCGTGCTTACGATATTCCAACCTATGGGCTGTTACCCGTAATTGTTAATGAAGAGCTGATCAAGAGCATACACAGCACCAACGAATGCCTGCCGGTAGCGAGCATGGAACAGGGCATCAGGATCTATACCCACATGCTGTTGCGGCTGGAGAGCGTTGGATCACAAAAGAGGAAATGGCTGCTGAATGCAGAACTGCGCAAAATAAATTTGCTTGAAGAATAATCGAAGTATCAATGAAGCGCTCAAAGAAAATATTTCTTTTTATCGCCCTTATTTTCCTGCTGATCCTGGCCATTATTGTATGGGACTTTAGCCGTAAAACAGAGTTTCGCAGGGGCCGCCCGGCTCAGGAGCTAAGCCAATAAAGCGTCTTCTGGCAATGGGTGGTTCAACTCATTACTTACAACCTGCCTGTGCAATGGTGTTTCCGCTCCGGCATATAGCGTGGATCATTCATTTACCAAAACATACTTACTGACGCATCTTTTTACTGATCGAAAAGGCCCGGGCTAAAAAGTCCGTTGAGCTCTACATCTATTTTTTCTACTATTAGGGCAAAATCTTCAACATTGCTTACAAAATCCATGTTGTTTACATCAACAATGAGCAGTGGGCCCAGATCATACTTGCTGATCCATTCTTCGTAGTGCTTGTTCAGGTTCTTGAGGTAATCCAGGCGTATGGCATCTTCATAGGCACGGCCCCGCTTCTGAATCTGGCTTACCAGTTTTGGAATATCTGCCCTGAGGTAAATCAGCAGGTCTGGCGCCTTGGCATAAGCAACCATGGAATGAAAGAGGTTCAGGTAGTTGTGATAATCCCGATCTGTCAGGAGCTGACTTTTGTATAAATTGGCAGCGAAAATGTAGGCATCTTCGTATATAGTACGATCCTGTATGGTGGTATGCTCGCGTTTAGCAATGGCGCTGATCTGGTTAAAGCGACTGTTCAGAAAATATACCTGCAGGTGAAACGACCAGCGTTGCATATCTGCATAAAAGTCTGATAGATATGGATTATTGTCCACGGCTTCGAATTCCGGTATCCAACCGTAATGTTTGGCGAGCCTGGCCGTGAGTGTAGTCTTACCACTACCGATGTTTCCTGAAACAGCTATGTACATACCCTTTTTATTGGGCGGCTAAAATAAGCAGAAAATGTTTGCCATACCGGAAAGATGAGTAGATGGCAAAAAAATGTAAGAATAGGCGAACCGGAATCCATTTTTCGGTATTTTTATGAGAATAGAGTGAAAGTCATGTTGTTATGACTTTGGTTATCATTAGGATTTTTTTAAATTAATGTTGGATTTCAGCTACAATAATAAAGAGGTAAAGGTAGAGCGGGGCGATTTGCTGATCAGCGAACCTTTTTTACCAGATCCAAATTTTTCGCGCACAGTCGTATTGATGTGCGAGCATGGAGATGCCGGGTCGTTTGGGTTTGTTCTTAATAAGCCCAGCCTGATCAAAGGATCGGATGTGTTGGAAAATGCAGAGTCTTTTGATGCGACCCTTCATGTAGGCGGTCCAGTACAACAGGATACCCTGCACTTTATTCACCGCCGCAGCGATCTGATCACCGGTGGCGAAGAAATTGTTCCCGGCATTCAGTGGGGCGGCAATTTTGAAGAGCTGCTGCAACAGGTAAAAACCGGCGGGCTTGATTTTGATGATTTTAAGTTCTTTATTGGGTACTCGGGTTGGGAAGAGGGGCAGCTGGATGAAGAATTGCAGCAAAATACCTGGATTGTGTACAAGGGTGCAACGCCTAGTGAAATTTTTGACACCGATCCCGATATACTTTGGAAAGACATTTTGCAGAAAATGGGGGGTAAGTATAAGGTTATTTCTAATTATCCTACCGACCCACGATTAAATTAAACGTAAGGCTTTTTTTAAGCTATCTGACCATTTTTGTTTATGACTACGGACAAGGAAAAAAACGCGCCGGAACGCAAACCCGACGAACGCCACGAATCGAAGCAATCGACTGAAAATACTGTTAAAAATGAGGAGGCTGCTGACCAGCACACTGCTGAGGAAGAAGCAACCTCTGATATTACAGTGCAAAATGAGCAGGAAGCCCTGGGATACAATCCTGATATGGTAGAAACACCACCGGCAGGTACGCATGACATGGCGGAAAATCCTGATGAGGCGCAGGTAGCCGCGGCAGCACCAGAACAAACGGCCGCCGATATCCCTATTACGCCTTTTGTAGATCACACCCTTGCGTCAGATGAAGTTCTGGATCTGGATGATCCTAAAGATATAAATACGGGTCAGGAATTAAACCCGCAGACCGATATCATAAGCCACGACGAAGAAAGCACTGACGAAGACGAGGAGGATGAGGCTACGCCTGATTTTGCTCATATGTCTAAAAAAGAGCTGGTACTCTACATGCAGGACCTGCTGGCGCTTACAGATGTTCGCCGTGCCGACAGAATGGCCCATGACATTAAGCATCATTACGATGAGCTGCACCAGCACGAGCGTCAGGATGCGCTCGAACGCTTTAAAGCAGAAGGGGGCGCCGAAGAGGATTTTGATTTTCATGGCGATGAGCTGGACCGCAAGTTCGATGAAGCCTTTCGCAAAGTGCGCGAGCAGAAGCACCGGCACTTTTCAGACATGCAGCGGATCCGGGAAGAGAACCTTCGCCAGAAAAACGAAGTGCTGGCCCGCCTGCGTGAATTTGTAGATTCTGAAGAACATAACACCAGTCTGCGGGAGCTGAAAAAGATTCAGGAAGACTGGAAAAAAATAGGGGCCGTGCCACCCCAGTATAATACTAACCTTTGGGCTAACTACAATGCCCTGCTGGACCGCTTCTACAACAACAGAAGTATTCTCTATGAATTGAAGGAGCTGGACCGTAGGAAAAACCTGGAGGCCAAGCAGGAAGTAGTACAGCGCGCAGAGAAGCTTCTGGCCTACGATAATCTGAAGCAGGCTACCCGTGAGCTGCGGGAGCTGCATGAGGAGTTCAGACATATTGGGCCCGTACCCCGGGAAGAGCAGGAACCGCTCTGGCAACGCTTCAAGGAGCTATCAGACCAGGTCTATGACAAACGCAGGGATCACCTGAAGGTACTGAACGAAGAGCTGGAAGCCAATCTGCTGAAGAAGCGCGAGCTGGGGGACAAGGTACAGGAGTTTCTGGAGTTCAACTCTGACCGCATTACTGAATGGAACGATAAGACCAAAGAGCTGCTGGCCCTGCAGAAGGAATGGGAGCTGATCGGTGGTTTGCCGCGGCAGGTTGCCAAGGAGGTAAACAAATATTTCTGGGCTGCCTTCAAAGGCTTCTTTAATAATAAGAACAGGTTCTTTAAAGAGCTGGAGCGCAAGCGCGATGAAAACCTTCAGCAGAAAGAAGCCCTGGTACAGGAGGCAGAGGGGCTTAGGGCAAATGAAAACATGGCTGAGACGGCCGAGCGTTTCAAAGAGCTGCAGCGCCGCTGGAAAGAAATTGGGCCTGTACCCGAGCGGCAGCGCGACGAGATTTACAAACGCTTTAAAGCAGCTGCCGATGCCTTCTTTGAGCGTAAACGTGCCCAGGGTAAATCTGCCAATGCGGAGCAGGACGAAAACCTGAATCGTAAAATGGAAATCATCAGGGAAATAGAATCCCTGGCAACAGGGCCCGATCAGGATATTGAGCGTTTCCTCACTTTGGAAGAGGAGTACGAAAACATAGGCTTTGTGCCACGCAATGCAATTGGCAAAGTAAGAGAAGCTTATTCTGCCGCAACAGAGAAATTTATCCAGAGCCTTAAGGATGTATCGCCGGAAGACCGGGAAAAGCTTCGCTTGCAGTCGCAGCTAAGCCGGATCAAAAGCACGCCTGACTCTGATCGTAAGCTACGACAGAAAGAGAATAACATTCGCCGGCAGATGAGCAAGCTGGAAAATGATATTTCGCTATGGCAGAACAATCTCGAATTTTTTGCCTCATCGAAGAATGCAGATAAATTAAAAGATGAATTTACTGCTAAAATTGCTGAAGCTCAGGTAGAACTGCTGCGTTTGCGCGAGCAACTGCGGATTGTGATTGCAAATGAAAGCTAAAATTTTAGGCAGGGGTATTGACAGGTATAACCTAAACCAATACCTTTGCATCACTTTCAACAAAACGGCCGGTGTAAACCCACTGCAGTTTTAGAAAGTTAAAGAAGCCTCCATAGCTCAGCTGGTAGAGCAACTGACTTGTAATCAGTAGGTCGTTGGTTCGATCCCGACTGGGGGCTCCCCAAACCTCATCAGATATTCTGGTGAGGTTTTTTGTTTAAGGGCCATTATCAATCAATCATGGTTCACAATCGACAGCAATTTCGTGGAGCAGCTACAGATTCGGGCTTTTTGAAGGTTGAATTATTAAACGCTGTGCTAATAAAGTTTTTAGAATATTCTCTCAAAGTAGAGCGTGCACTCAATAAGACTTTCAATTCTGCATATAAGGCTGCCAAGTAACCAGTACATACTTTTCTTTTCCCTGTTCCTGTAGAGATAAAAAGCCATATTCGTAACAGAATAAATACACCTGCCCCTGTTTGTTTTTCCAGTAGTGGGTGAAGTAACGCGGGTTAAAGCCCTGGGCCAGCAACACTTCTTTTCTAAGGGTGGTTTTGCCAACCTGATTGTAACGCCTCAGGATGCTTCGATTTCTCTTTAGCTGGCGGTCAACCTCGAAGAAGAAACCTTCATGTTCCAGCCGCTGCTCGTATTGATGGATGGACTTGCAGCCTGGTGAGCAAAAGACTTTATCTCTTCTACCCACTACTTCTTTTCGACACACCGGACATTCACGCATACATAATTACAACTAATGGTATAATATACGAATCATAACCGTATATACTTCATTTAGTATGTGTTTGCTTGCGTACTTTTGTTAAAGTATATGCAGCAGTACTCTTAAATATTTATTGAAAATGAATGTGCCTTTCGCTGTTACAGTAATATTAGTCTCAAAAGCTACTTAATAGCATGACGATGGAGCCAGTTATTTATCTGCATCCGCTTTTCCATGGAGGTAAAACATTTGTCAGGCTTAGTTTTAAACAGGACCCTGCGTTGTTTCATTTTTTAAGCCAGCAACAAGATATTTTACGTTTTAGCAAGACATTTAATTGCCTGGTAACCCATTACAAAAAAGAGCCGCTGGAAAAGCTTAAAATAATTGTTAAAGGTAAGGCTAAGTTGGATACTGCTGCCTTGATGCGTTATGCACTGCAGGCCCAGGTAACAGTTGTCAAAAAGGAGCAGCCGCAGGGTGCCAGTCAGCCCCTTGTACAGCTTATTCCCGCAGAATTAGGAGGCAAGAGTATTTTGCTGATTCGTTTTCGTGTTCACCAGCATTTACTCAAGCTCATGAAAAGCCAACCACTTGCCCATTTCTATGTACAGGGAAAGTGCTGGTACATATTAAGAGAAGAGATGGAGCTTTTAGAGGTGATACAGCTTTTGCAACCCCATGCACGTTTAAGGCTGGATTCCAAGCTTTATCCGCTGGATTTCGCTACCCAAAAGCAGTTGCTAACTGGTGGGAGTAAAGATTGGGGAAATATTAACGCTGATGCTTTTTTACATAAGCTTTATGGCAGAGGTTATAGTGAAAATACCATTGCTGCTTATTACAGTCTTGTAGGCAGATTCATCAGAAATTGTGCATTTAAACATGAAGATGCATTAGGAACGCTTCAGGCGAGTACTGTCAATCAGTATCACAGCCGTTGGATGGCTCAGGGAAATGTTGCGGCGGGGTCTATTAACCAATCCGTTAGTGCCATTAAGTTTTACCTGCAGCAAGTGCTGGATATGCCGATGGATAGCCTTGAGTTGGTGCGAACGAAAAAAGAGCGAATTCTTCCAAAGGTAATGAGCCTGCAAGAGGTAGCCGCTGTGCTCACAGCGCCGGGGAACCTGAAGCATCGTAGCATGCTTGCTCTTTTATACTCTGGGGGACTGCGAGTTGGAGAGTTAATTCATTTGAAAGTATCCGACATTGATTGGGAACGAAATCAGATCAGGATCAGGCAGGCGAAGGGTAATAAAGATAGAATGACCATCCTTTCGCAAGTTCTTTATCAAATTTTGAGGACATACCTTGATGCCTTTAGACCACAAACCTATCTGTTTGAGGGACAATGGGGAGGACCTTATACAGATTCGAGCTTACGGAGTGTTTTTAAGCAGGCGCTAAAAAAAGCAAAGATAGAAAAACCCTTCACCCTGCACTGCCTGCGCCATAGCTTTGCTACGCACTTACTGGAGGGTGGCACTGATTTACGCTATATACAGAGTCTGTTAGGTCATAACAGCAGTAAAACAACTGAAATTTACACGCATGTAAGTCAGCAGGCAGTACAGAACATTCAAAGTCCTCTTGACCGTTTGGATTTAAGCGGCAAATGCCATAAGTTTCCGGGCAAACAAAGAGGGGAGCGCAATAATCTGATGCAGGAACCTAATCCGATATATACCACAAAAACGCGATTACAACTAATTTTCTAGTTTAACCGCTATTTTCAAGTAGTTGTGCACGAGCAAAAGGGCCGGTGGCGCTGGTAAAGTTTAAGCGGCAGGTTTGTAAGCTGCAGTTCTTTTCATATTTTGACTTTCACTCAAGCGGTACAGCAGGACGGTAAGAGCAAAACGCAGCTTGACCTTGATGGAGGTTATAGCAGCAGGCCCCTCAAAGTATCCAAACCCGTGGTGTGCCCAGCTTGACCTTGAAATATAGTAAGCCCTTGCCGGTAGGCTGACTTTACATTAGCCAGGACGGTAGCGGCAGAAAGGCTGGATCTTTGATAGTTTGATTGCTGGAAAAGGGCTTGCTTATATGATGCCGGTAGGCAGACTCCTTGCAAGCATACCTGTCGGCTTGCGGTAAGCATTTGGGCTGGCAGGATAAAAGCAGCGTAGCATATGCTGACTTTATAGAAAATAAAAGTAAGTTGGATCGCTGGATGGTGCATGAAGCGGCAGTAGTAAAAAAAATAAGATAGGCCCTTGCACAACAACAGAATAAAGCAAGCTCCCCAAGCGCATTCAGCCATTGACCATGCTATTGTCTACCTTTGCGTCCGTTCGGTAAAGGCCAGTGAAGGTCGCCTGCTTTATTCAATGGACGTTGGGCTGCATTGATGGGGCCGCAATATTTATTAAAGGGCTTGTTAATAACAGATGATTATGAAGTCATTGTTGCTAAGTCTTTCTTTAATCTTATTTCTTTCATGCAGTAGAGCTACTACTGTATATAATGAAAATATTATCAGACTTCCTCAATTGACAATAAAGAATCAAAAGGTAGAGGATGCAGTTGCTGATTATCTGGAAAGAAGGCAGTTCTATAGTGAAGGTCATGAAGCATTTATCCTAGTAGTAAATACAATCGACAATTATTATGATGTAGATCTTAAGAATACAGCCTTG
>JASLAE010000009.1 GCA_030147305.1 Cesiribacter sp. | reverse complement strand
GTTTAACAGATGGAAACCCTTACTTTGTCAGCGATTTCCTATCTCGCTGGAGAGGACAGGTAGGCGTACGTTATCTGTTTGGAAGATAAGCTAGCATAGCTATAGCAACTAAATATAAAGCTGGCCCTCGTAAGGGGCCGGCTTTTTGTGTTGTCTATCGAATTTGGAAATAGTGTGAGATATTATTAGACTGAAGAGCAGCAGATCTGTTTTTTCAGTACATTATTTAGCGATAAAAGGCTAAGTTGTTTTAGAAATATATCATGCATAGCGGAATGTAAATTTATAGTTTTTTAATGCTGTAGTGTGTATAGATAGGAATCGGGGTGCCTAAACAAAGCTGATGGTTGGATGTTTTTCAACAATAGTGGCTCTATAGTAAATCATTATTTTTTCTTCCTTACTCTGTTCGTGGTTTTTTAGATGGTTAGAAGCTTTTACAAAAGAATAGCGGCTGCATTTGCGCTTTTCACAATAGAACTGCTTTTTGTTTGGGGGCTATTTTTAGCCTGTGTTGTGTTATTCTGGTACATCAGCACCAGGCTTATAGGAAGTGAGATGCTTGGCATCGACAAGGCAGCCTTTGCCTTTGCTGACAGCATAGAATCGCCTTTTTCCAACACTTTTTTCAGGGGCATAACCTTCTTTGGATCCAGAGACTTTTTAACACCTGCAGCCCTGCTGCTCATAGCTTATTTTCTGTTTGTGCGGAAGCATCGCTGGCATTCTCTAAAAGTGCCTGTCATTGCGCTGGGAAGCATTACGCTTAATGTAGTGCTGAAATATTTGTTTGACAGGCCTAGGCCAATTATGCCAATGGTAGAGGCTTCCGGCCTTAGTTTTCCCAGCGGCCATACCATGGTGGCAGCTTCATTCTATGGGCTAATTATCTACCTGATATGGGTCAATGTAGATCATAAGCTCTACCGAAATGCGCTGGTGGTGCTGCTCACAATTTTCATTATTCTCATTGGTTTTAGTCGGATTTACCTTCGGGTGCATTATGCGACCGACGCCCTGGCAGGCTTTGCTGCCGGCTTTTTCTGGCTGGTGCTGGGGCTTTGGGTATTGCGAAAAATGGAAAAATTTACCCGCAAGGAAATTACTCCTGTGATTGCAGATGAGCCTGTGGAAGAAAATCAATAAGCGCTTCCGTGAAGTGCTTTATCACTTTATGCAGGCAATTGTAGCTGTGCTCAACGTAAATCGGCCTTAGGAAACATTACTTTTTCTGGTTGTGCCCGTAGTGCCTGTAGCATTTTAGCAAAGAGCCTTCCTTTTATGGCCCCTGACTGCTTTGGCTCCACCAGAAATCTGGCAATAACCTCAATCCAGGCATTATGGTGTGCCTGAAACTTTACAGAGCCACTTGCTCTTACTTCCAGCTCATTAACAGGTGTTTCCTTTAAAATGCTGCGATAGAGATTTACACGCTGCTGCATTTCATCCCCAATTTCCTCCAGAATAACTTGTTTAATTGTGGTCTCTACGAAATGCAGATCACTTTCGTAGGAGACAAAGAACTTCACTTCTTTCCAGATATATGGAAACAGCGGCCAGGAATAATTAATGATGTACTCGTTAAAAACCTTGGCGTTGGCAAAGCGAATAACCCTGCCACTGGGATGGTCCCCTGAAATATAATCGCCCCTGAACTCCCAGAGGGTTGTGTCGAAATAGCTCAATGAAATTACATCGCCCGTTACGCCACCAATTTTGATCCGATCGCCTACTTCGTATGGCTTTCTGATAAGTATATAGATCCAGCCAAAGAAGCTTGTCAGGGGATTTTGTAGCGCAAGACCTAGGATCAAGGAGATCAATCCCAACGAAACAACTACGGTATACCAGTTAGAAAAGATAATGGAAAGTGCGATAAAGACGATGATTAGTGCTATGGCCAGATCAATGATTCTCCTGAGATTGTAGCGGGTAGACGGGTTTTGGATTTTATCGACCAGATAGGCTCTGAGCAGGCGATTGATGATCAGCAGCAGCATGGTTAAGGCTACGCCCGCGGCTATATTCTGCAACACGCGCTCATGTCTGGTTTGAATGGAGATAATCCCCTCACTGAGCAGTACATAGAGTATTCCGGCTACTATCAGCATGATAACGAAAAGCCAGAGACTGCTGCTTTTCTTTACCGTAGCCGTAGACAGTTCTGCCTCACTGCGATTATTAGCTTTTTTGTTGCGGGTAAGGGCTTCCCTGATCTTGGGATCTTGCTTTAGTTGTTCTGCTTCTCCGTTTTCTTCGGTCATAGTGTAAAAAGGCGGGGGTTAATAACACGCAAAAGGCATTTTATCTCCTTTTTTTAACGCGCGGTAGCTATAGATTTTCATGCCTTCCAGGGAAGGCATTCTCTTATATAACAAACACAGTGCATTATTGTCTGTGGTACTTGCAGCACGGTAACCATAAAAAAAGGCCCCGATCAAATCAGAACCCAGTGTATTAAATGCTTTATATAGAAGCTTACCTGTCAACGGTAATGGTTTTATTGTCTAAACCAATAGCAGCGTTGATTAGCGTTTGAAGCCCGGAACATATGCCTAGTTGGGCTGAAGGGGGGGGGAGAAGCTTCAATACTAATTGTAATTTATGGTAACAAGTATAAAATTTGCCCAACGATGAATGCGTACTAGTATTAATACTAGCTGCTCTTGGCTAATTGTAGCTGGCAGGGCTGGCAATAAGCCATAAAGTAGTAGCAGCTAATCTTAACTGGCAGGTAAAAATTTTTAGAAGATGTTGATAAAATAAATCTGCCAGTAAAATGCAAAGCAGTTGGCAGATCATCATGGGCTGTTTGATTGCCTGAGGTGAGAATTATTTTTAGCAGCGAGTTAAACCTTTTCAAATAGCATGCATCTATCAAAAGTCAGTTGTAGAGAATTGGCTTGATTGATACATAAGTACTAATATTTTGCCCTTTATGGCTTCTGTCATAAGTTAATATGATCCTTAAACCATTTATGTTGTGCGAAACCCAAAGCTTCCCCGAATCAGTTATCAATGTTACGGCATCATTCAGTGGCCGATGCTGTCTGCTTTGGGATCTAACACTCCTCTAACCACTAATCATTAGTATAGTAATTGCTTCTATGAAAATTAAATATATTGTTTACGCCCTTCTCTTTATTGGTTTAGGTGCTCTGGTCTATTACCGCATTTCCAGCAACAACGCGCAGGCTGAGGCGGGTGGACCAGGCGGCGGTAAAGGGGCGGGAGCAGGCGCTCCTCCCATGCGGGTAAATGGTATAGTTGCTACCCCACGGGAATTTGCAAATGCACTTTCTGTAACGGGTTCTATTGAAGCCAACGAGCAGATACAGGTACGTGGGCAGGTTGCCGGACTTGTGCTTAAAATAAACTTTGAGGAAGGTAGTAATGTCCGCAAAGGACAGGTCCTGGTGAAAATTGATGACTCAGAACTGCGTGCCCAGCTGGCGCAGGCCCAGACAAGACAAAAACTGGCCGAAGAAAATGAGCGACGTGCCGGTTTGCTGCTGGAGAAAGAAGCCATTAGCCGCGAGGAATATGATGTAGCCCGTGCTGAATTGCAAACCGCTCAGGCCCAGATTCAGCTCGTGCAGGCACAGTTGGCTAAAACCTCCATTACCGCTCCCTTTGCCGGTAAGGTAGGCCTGAGGGCTGTATCTGAGGGAAGCTTCCTGTCTCCTGAAACCGTTATCACAAACCTGGTGAATACAAATCCTGTAAAAATCACTTTTGCCGTTCCTGAGAAATATGCCAGCCAGGTAAAGGAGAATACAAAACTAACATTTACGGTGGCTGGTTCTACCAATAAATTCACTGCCCAGGTGTATGCCATCGAGCCAGCGATTGAAGCTTCTACACGCACTTTGCAGCTACGCGCTCGTGCAGATAATGCTGAAGGATTGTTGCGGCCTGGTTCCTTTGCGAATATTGAACTCCCGCTTACGGTTATTCCTAATGCCCTGCTGATTCCTACGCAGGCGGTAGTGCCGGTACAAAATGGGAAGAAAGTATTTATTGCAGAAAACGGCAAAGCCAAAGAGGTAATGATTGAGACCAGCACCCGAACCGAAAGCGATTTGCTGGTTACTTCCGGCTTAAATGCCGGCGATACGGTATTAACAACCGGTGTAATGGCATTGAAAGCAGGAAGCCCTGTGCGTGTAGCCCTGGCGAAGGAATAAATTTTTTAACGAACATGAGTTTATCAACCACAAGTATAAAGCGGCCGGTTTTTACTATTGTACTTAACCTGCTGCTGATGTTGTTCGGCGCAATTGGGTATACATTCCTGGGCATTCGGGAATACCCTTCCATAGACCCGGCCATTGTGTCTGTACGCACCTCATATTCCGGGGCTAATTCAGATATTATAGAATCCCAGATCACCGAGCCCCTGGAAAAAGCCATCAACTCAATAGATGGTATTCGTAACATTTCCTCTACCAGTAACCAGGGCTCCAGCAGCATTAACATTGAATTCAACCTGGAGAAAGACCTGGAGGTGGCGGCTAATGACGTGCGGGATAAAGTATCGCAGGCGGTCAGAAGCCTGCCGGAAGATCTGGATGCTCCACCAGTAGTTTCCAAAGCCGATGCAGATTCTGAACCCATCATCACCATGACCGTGCGCAGTGAGGCCCGGGACCAGTTAGAACTATCAGATTTCGCAGAGAACGTAATTTCGCAGCGCCTTCAGACTATTCCAGGGGTAAGTAGCATACAGATCTGGGGGCAGAAACGATATGCCATGCGCCTTTGGCTGGACCCCATGAAGCTTGCCTCTTACGGGTTAACGGTTGGTGATATACGTACTGCGCTCAACCGCCAGAATGTAGAATTACCCACAGGAAAAGTTAGTGGTAATAACACGGAACTTACGGTAAGGACTTTGGGAAACCTCTCAACCGAGGACCAGTTCAATAACCTGATCATTGCCTCTGAAGGCGAAACTATCACAAGATTCAGTGACATAGGTCGTGCAGAGCTAAGTGCGGAAAACCTGGAAACCAAGATGACGGAGTCTGGTACACCCATGGTAGGGATGGCCATTATTCCCCAGCCGGGAACAAATTACCTGGACATTGCAAATAACTTCTACAAACAGTTTGATAAACTGAAGACAGACCTTCCCGGTGATATTCAGCTGGATATTGCAATGGATAACACCGTGTTCATAAAAAAATCAGTGGAGGAAGTGGCTGAGACCATTCTGATTGCACTGGTGCTGGTGATCATCGTTATCTACCTGTTCTTCCGGAACTGGGGAATTGCATTTCGTCCGCTTATAGATATTCCGGTCTCATTAATCGCCACCTTCTTTGTTATGTACCTGGCTGGTTTCTCCATCAATGTATTAACCCTGCTGGCCATTGTACTGGCTACAGGGCTGGTGGTAGACGACGGTATTGTGGTAACAGAGAACATCTACAAGAAGGTAGAGGAGGGTATGTCTCCCATAGAGGCGGCCATTAAGGGCTCTAATGAAATCTTCCTTGCGGTAATTTCCATCTCTATTACCCTGGCAGCAGTATTTCTACCGGTAATTTTCCTGGAAGGATTTGTAGGCAGGCTTTTCCGTGAATTTGGTGTGGTGATTGGTGCGGCCGTTTTAATTTCGGCTTTCGTTTCTCTTACTTTAACGCCCATGCTCAATGCTTACTTAATGAAAGGTGGTAAGCACAAACGTTCCAGATTCTATGAATGGTCTGAGCCGTTTTATCAGAAAATGAACAGTAGCTATGCAGAAGCCCTTGCCGGGTTCATGAAACGTAAGTGGCTTAGCTTCCCCATAATCTTTGCCTGCCTGGGACTAACTGTATTCTTCTACATAATCCTTGAGAAGGAAACAGCGCCTTATGATGACCGAAGCCTTATCCGCGTGATTGCAACAGGTCCGGAAGGTGCTTCTTATGAATACATGGAGCGTTTCATGGATGAGCTGAATCAGGTGGTAAATGACTCTATTCCCGAAAAACAGGTAAACTTAGTAATTACCTCGCCAGGCTGGGGCTCATCTTCTATTAACCGGGGTATTATGCGCATGGCCTTAACGGAGCCGGAAGACCGTGCACGCACACAGGCAGAAATTGCAGATCATCTTTCCAAATTAATGCGCCCTTACTCAGAGGCTCGGACCAATGTGGTGCAGCAACCGACTATCTCGGTGAACCGCCGTGGGGGCCAGCCCATCCAGTACATTATTCAGGCGCCTAACTTTGAGCAGCTGGAGGAAAAAGTACCTGCATTCATGGAAGCAGTCAGCAACGATCCTACTTTCACCCAGCCAGATGTTGACCTGAAGTTTAACAAACCGGAGATAAACATTACCATTGACCGTGAGAAAGCGCAAAGCTTAGGGGTGTCTGTGATAGACGTAGCCCAAACGTTGCAGCTTTCCCTGAGCGGCCAGCGCTTTGGCTATTTCTTAATGAACGGCCGTCAGTACCAGGTGATGGGCCAGTTCGACCGCCCCGACCGCGACGACCCGATGGACCTGACTGCACTCTTTGTGCGCAGCTCCACAGGGCAATTGATTCAGCTGGACAACCTGGTTACGATGGAAGAGCGAAGCAGTCCGCCGCAGCTTTATCACAACAACCGCTACTTATCTGCAACGGTATCTGCTGGTCTGGCCCCGGGTAAAAGCATTGGAGATGGTATTGAGGCCATGGACCGTATCAGGGACGAGGTACTGGATGAGACTTTCTCTACCGACCTGGGAGGTGAGTCACGAGACTTTGTAGAAAGTAATTCTAATACCATGTTCGCTTTTGGCCTGGCGCTGCTGCTCATTTACCTGATTCTGGCCGCCCAGTTCGAGAGCTTTGTGGACCCGTTCATTATTATTTTAACCGTACCCATGGCAGTAGCCGGCGCCATGCTTTCGCTGTGGTTATTCGGGCAAACCTGGAACATCTTTAGCCAGATTGGAACCATTATGCTGATTGGGCTTGTAACCAAGAATGGTATTCTGATTGTGGAGTTCGCCAATAAACTGCGCGAAGAAGGTAAACCTAAAATGGAAGCCATTCTGGAGGCCTCAGAAGCACGGCTGCG
>JASLAE010000515.1 GCA_030147305.1 Cesiribacter sp. | reverse complement strand
TGGAGAAACCACAGTTCGTTACGGTAGAGGTCTGGGCGCCCTATAACCAACCTGGTGCCCGGGTGCAGGCCCAGACACAGCTTTGGCTCCTCCCCGGCAAACACATAAAAGGCGATGGGCTGGTGCTGGAAATACCGGGCTTTATTGTGAATGCGCTGTTGCCCCAAACACACGAAACGGTAAAAAGGGGCACCGAGCTTCCTATAAAGGCGAATGTTGTACTTAGCTGTGGCTGTCCGATAAGCGCCGGAGGCACCTGGGATGCTAACCAGTATGAAGTAGAAGCACTGGTATACAGCGAAGGTAAGATGCTGCAAAAGATACCGCTGCAGGTAAAGGAGAAGACAAGCACTTTTGAAGCAAACTTTCTGCCTGCAGCAGCCGGTCTTTATGAAATCATTATCACTGCCTATGATCCCAAATCTGGTAATACAGGCGCAGATAAGATTAATTTCATAGTAAACTGACCAGGTTACTTCTCTAAAGCTGTTTGCGCCCTTTGATCTAGGGGTATTGTGGTGGAAACACCCAATATAGTAGCAGCAAAAAGACTTTTCACAAAATATTAACAATATTCGATTGAATGTTGATATTCAATGACTACCTTTGCTTAAATCTTGGCAGGGAGAAGTTGGCAGAATGGGGCCGGCTGTTGTGCATAAACTGATCCGGAAATAAGTATCTCCGGATGCAGGGCAACCCCTAAGCATTGAAGGTACAAGCTTGAAACAATGCGCTATTTAACGCTATGTCTGTTTTTGATTGGAGCCTTTATTATTGGCTGCACCGCTCAAAAGAGCCTGCAACCATCGGTAAAGCTTGACGAATCATTTTCGCTTGCCCAGCAGGATTCTGCATATTTCAGCAATAGGGGTACGCAGTTCTGGATGCATGTAGAAAAGATAACAGACAACCGTTGCCCGGAAGATGTAAACTGCATTACCGGCGGAAAAACACTCGTACAGCTAAGGTTAGAAAATAGTGCGGAGTATGCTTCTTTTTGTTTGGGGGCAGATTGCCGGAAAGAAGAACTAAATTCTTTTCTGGTTGAACAAAATAACGAAAGTTACACCATCGTTTTAGAAGAAGTAAGGCCCTACCCAAAAACAGGTACTGAAACTGTAGAAAAACAAGCAATATTTAAGATAAAGCAGGCTGCAAATTAGCCTGCCTAGTTGGTTAAAGTTGGAAAAGGAAAACCCCGCCCAGGCGGGGTTTTCCGATTTCAGGGTATTCTGTAAACAGGGTATTTCAGGTGGGCCTCTTCATAGTAGGGAGACCTTTTATAAATAAAATCAAGCTGGGCCGCAGCATCGGCGGCAAACGCTGGTTCGGCTTTTTTCTTCTCTTCTAATGCCTGCTGTAGGGCAGGATCTTCCTTTAACAGCCGCGCAGCTACATCTTCAAACACATAATCGCTGAAACCTTCTTTCTGCTGCAAAATTGGGTCGAAAAAATTCCAGGCAAAGTAGCTGTCCGGGGCTGTGGGCTCCAGCACCTCCACCAGAAAACGGCGGGCAGCCTGATTAAGCGGCACCAAAAAATCGCCTTTGCGCAGCCGCACCTTTTGCTGGGTAGTTTCTACCTCAATGCTATGGTGCAGGTAATGGCCTTCATAAGGCCGCTCCAGTGTCTTGTAAGCTTTTATTCGATAAACCTCTGCCTGCAAAACTGTGTCTTTTGGCAGAGTTGTTAACTGTACACCATTTGCCTGGAGGCGCTCCACAACCGGCCACCATCCCTGAGGGACCACATAGTAGCGGGGCACTGCTATAGTCTGGCTCGGTTGGTAAGTATCGTAAAATTTCACAGGTTTTTCAAAAGGTTTGCTGCGGTCATAAAACAGGCGGGGTAAACCAGTTACCTTGCTTTTTTGCATCTGTCCCTCGTAGCCCCTGAAATTTATTATGCTATGCTGGCTGGTATCTGGCGCCCATTGTACCGGAAGGCTGCTTTGCTGGCCCATATAGTGTTGCTGTTCTTTTTGCAGCTGCGCCAGTTGTTTACCTTCTTTTGCAACCAGTTTAGCAGTGCTAAGCAAAAACTGGTAGGTAGCCGCTACACGCATATTGTAGGGTTTGAGCATATGCGTTTCTGTTACCAGGCCAATGGTGTGGTGTAGCGCGGCAAAGCCGCTGCTATAACGGGGCCCGTCTATAAAAGCTATCCATCCTTTGTCGGGAACGGTGCCCCACACATTTACATAAGGGGTCATGGGCCAGTTGGCCTGCTCCATGTGCCGGTATAGTGCAGGCTCCAGCTTGTTGTGCAGGTACGTGCCCAACGGGCCGCCCAGCTTATTGTGCTGGGTAGAGAGCAGCGTCATGGTATACTGATAGTCAGCACCATTGCTTACATGGGTTTCTACGTAGAGCTGAGGCTGGAGCATCATAAACAGCTCGGCAAAGGAGCGGGCATTTTTGCTGTCGAGCTTAATAAAATCGCGGTTAAGGTCATAGTTGCGGGCATTGCCACGGAAGCCGTACTCCTGTGGTCCCTCCTGATTGGCCCGGCTGCTGGTGTTGCGGTTCAGGGCTCCGCCAATATTATAAAAGGGAATAACTGCAAGCACCACATCACCTACTTCTCTTTGAAGTTGCTTATCGAAAGCAAGCTCCCGCAGGAGCAGCATAGAGGCATCTACCCCATCAGGCTCGCCTGGATGAATAGCATTGTTGATCAGTAAAATGGGTTTTCCGCTTTTTCTTATTTTCTGTATAGTATTCTCGCCATCGGGGCTATACAGGATCAGGTGCAGGGGTTCTCCACTGTCGGTAGGCCCGGCAGCCTGCATGCTTATATTATCCGAGGCTTTGTCTAATGCACGCCACCAGTTGATGGCTTCGGCGTAGGTAGGGGTTTGGGTGCTGTCGCTTTGCTCAAAGCGGGTAGGCAGCTGCTGCGCTGCTGATGCAAAAGGGCTTAGCAGGGCAAAAAGAAAAAATAGTCGTAGCATGCCCCAAGATAAGAGGCGGCAGGAAAGAAAGCTAGCAGCGACTGCAGCGGAAATGCAGGGCATTGAATTTATTCGGCCTGAGTAAACATATAGGCAAGCGGTTAGCCAGGCGCTGAGTAAAAGAGCACTTTCCACTTTTGGGCTACCTGTATCTCCGGCACATTATCCAGCTTTTGGTATAATGTATATTGTATCCATAAAGGGGGCGTCCTAAATACACCATTATAATGCGATGGTAGAATGTGTGTGCAGCAGCTATATGGGTCACTCATCGATGAAATGCTGGAGCAACGCCGCTATTCTCTTTGGGCGGAAGGACACCGTATGGTAGACCTGCGCAGGTATGGCAGATTAAATGCCGATTATTTGCCTATTGACAGAGAGGGTGACTTAGTCTTCACAGAGTTTCCTATACCGCTT
>JASLAE010000495.1 GCA_030147305.1 Cesiribacter sp. | reverse complement strand
TTCTCAGGTGTAATGATCCAGTCTTCGCCATAGGTACTTGCCGGATTATACATATCGCCAGCTACACAGCCATTGATAAGAAGGCGGGGGTACAAACCTTTATTTGAATAGCCGGACCTGGGTTGAGATACAAATCCAATCTCTATATCTGAGGCATACGGACCAGAGTGGCCAAAGAAAGTAATAAAACGAACTCCGGCATTCACATCTTTTGAAATATCAACTTCCTGAATAACAACATCCTCTGTTTTAGAGAGCGTTTCTACTGTAGCTCCAAGGAAGGGGCCTCTTGCTATACGTTCATAACTTCTTAAGTAGCCTCTGAGCTGCTGTGCCTGGGCAGCAGAATTGCCACCACCCAAATGCACCAAACGTTTGAGCCATAGACTTTTGGGAGTAATCGTCTCATCTTCAATAACTTTATTAAGATAAGCGGCAACTTCTTCCGGGGTACGGGCGGGTATTCTGCCAATAGGAAAAGCCGGTGCATAACCAGAACCATTCAATTGTGCAACAAATGGAATATCTGCACCGGGCCAGCCAAAAGTAGGCACTAGGTCTCTGGCGATGTTTGTCCAGTTTGCAGTTCTGTAGTATTTATGATTTAATGTCAAAGACTTACCTATCAGAAAAAGATGCTCAGGTAGCCTTTCCTGAGAAGCATACCTAATAAAGTTTCGGATAGCCATTGGGCTATACTCACCCCAGGAAAACTGGTCATACAGTTCCTGCATTTCCGCTACCAGGGTTTCATGTCCCCCACCTGCAGCAGAGGCCCTGTAGTCTGCATAAGCCTGTACTGGATTATCAACCCCACCTCCGGCCTGCATTAGGCGCTGATGCGAAATAATGATATACGGAACTCCATGTTTAGGAAATTCATTAAAAGTAAGTGGCCTGCCCACTGCAGCATTTTTTTCAGATGCTGTTAAAAGTAAAACCTGCTCCAGGCCACCACTAGCGGGCAGCATTGCTTTTATTTTGCCTCCTTCACGTTCTAAAGAAATTTTGATTAGTGTATTTGGATTTGATATGTCGTAGAGGGCAGCATTTGAAGGTGCATTTTGTATTTCAATATAACGTGCACTCGCGCTCGGGGCCAGACGAAATTCCTTTTCGGCCTGATTGCCCATATTCCACAGGCGTGGCAGGCGCAGTCTTACGTAGGAAGCCGAAACCCGTTGACTGGCTGCGGTACCAATCCGTACAATTGTCTGGTTGTTACTGATTGTGCTCCAGGGAAGGTTTTCCTGCACATTATGCACCCTGTAGCTTGTGAAATTAGCAGTGGCTATGGTAGTTAGGGCAGCAGTAGAGGGCCCGGCCTGAACAGCAATGCTTCGGTCCAGGCTGTTTCTACCCACTAACTGCAGCTTGAGTTCCGGAGTAGGACCAGCCGTATATAAATCTGTTAATTGCGTGAAACTAAAATCTCTTACAGCTCCATTGGCAACTACCGGACCAAACCAGCCTTCTCCCTCGTCTCCATAAGATAAATATGTATCTAAATTGCCACCGGCAAAACCATAGATCATACCCCCGGAAAACTCAGATGCAAAAACTTGCAGCTTTTCATCCCAGTAGTAGGGCTCAGGGGCTAAGTTTCCAGTGTTGGTAGCGCTATTAAGCTGCATGCGCTTGCCTGTCTCGCCCCCTGTGCGGTAAGTAAGGTAGTAGGCAGTGGTATCAGAATATAGATTGTGATAGTTGTGCGGTTGCAGGTTAGGCGTATGGTAGAGTTCCCTGTCGAGGGTGCCGTCATTTTTGCGGCCATAGAACAGCAGGAAATCTTCTGCATTCATCACTTCATCAAGCTCCCCTTCTACCAAAATGGCCTGCTCCTGTCCCCTGTGAAAGAGCTGTAAACTTCTGGGGTTGATCTGGCTTACCGGGAATCCCGCCTGCTGCAACTGTGCATGAGTAACTTTGTAAATACCATTTTCGCCTACTTTCAGGCGAAGGTACTGCTGGTTGTAATCAATCCACTCATTCCCGTAAGTTTGCCCCTGCAGTAATAACGGGCAGCAGAAGAGCAGCCCAAGCAACAGCCAGTTCCACCCTTTATTCCTTTTCATGCTTGTTTTTGAAATTAAGTGTAAGACTGAAAACGTGAGAGTAGGGCGCATCAGAAACGTCTCCGACATCAGTGAGTGCATAGTCAATTTTGAAATTACCTAAACGAACACCCAAACCAGCCGCAGGCTGCATGATAAATTGTTTTGAGCGGGCAGCATTGAGTTCTTTTACCTGCTGAAATTGCCCTAGCCCGCCTCGTAGCCATACAATATTTTTGTAGCCCACCTCCAAACCAAACTGCGGATCTACTGAAACAGGATTCGACCGGATGAGCACGTTGCGGGGGCCATCGAAAGTGGTGACCAGATCGGCTGCAGCAAGAATGGTAAAATCCTCTTTAATGGTAAAAGTGCGGGCAACTCCAAGAATTGCTTTGGGTAACGTAATCTCAAGTGAGCTTTCCGGAATTTCGTTCCCGGTCTGGGCGTAAACATCTTCCAACAAGGCAGTATTGATTGACCAGGCATTGAAAGTGGTGGTAATATCACGCAACATCAGACCAAGCTGCCATGATCTTCCCTCCCATTGTAAACCTGCATCCAGACCAAAGCCCCAGGCATCTGCAAATTTACCTACATTACGATGCACAATTTTGGCACTGACACCTGCTTTCAGGCCAGGTATTTGTCGGATATGCCGGGCATAGGAAAGCAGCAGTGCATAATCGGCAGCTGAGAAAAACCGAATATTGTCATAGTTAAGGGCGCCGTTGGCATCGTAGAGGAAGCGGGTATCCGGTATGTTATCTATGCCAAAGCGGATAATACTTATGCCCAGGCTACTGGATGTATCTATGGGGGTGCTGTAGGCAGCATAATCATATTTGGCAATTCCGGCAAAATACTCAGCGTGCATGAGCGCCAGGCTATGATCTGCCTCTACCTTTAATAGCCCTGCCGGATTCCAGTAGCCAGCAGTAACGCCACCAACATGGGCAGCCTGAGATCCGCCCATAGCCATAGCCCGGGCACCTACACCTATCGACAGAAATTCATTGCTGTATTTTGGTGTAAGCGTTTGCCCTGCTGCCATTGCCGGCCATAAACCAACAAACAGGAGTAACAGAAACCGTACTTGCATATCAGAGGAGCTGCGTATGGCTGTCATCAAAATAAGACAGTATGTAAAATTAGTCTATTTTAAGCTGGTTTCCATACAATAAGTAAAGAAGAAATAGGTATAACCATACATCCCTCCAGTAAACCGCTCATAATCTTCTTTAACCTAATGTTACATATAGCAAAACTTTTTAACCAAGTACCTTGTATAACAGAGTACCTTCTTATACCTTTGACTTATCAAAACAGAAAAACTAACCTCATGAATATTGAGAATGCACAAATACAAATGCGAAAGGGGATTCTGGAGTTCTGCATCCTGCATATAATCTCCCGGGGGGAGGTTTACGCAACCAATATGCTGGAAGAACTCACCGCCGCTCGCATGATGGTGGTAGAAGGCACACTTTATCCCATCCTGACACGCTTAAAAAATGCTGGTTTGGTTGAATACAGATGGGAAGAAAGCCCTTCGGGACCACCCAGAAAGTATTATAACCTCACTGAAACAGGAATTGCCTCTTTGGAAAAACTGCGCGAAACCTGGCAGGAACTAGCAACATCAACGAACCAAATCATCAACCACACCCAACTAACCGGTCTATCATGAAAAGGAGTATCAGCATTAACATTAGTGGTATGCTCTTCAATATTGAAGAAGATGCCTACGAGCGTCTGAAGCGCTACCTTGACGAAATAAAACTCTACTTTGCCAGCTACGATGCCTCAGGCGAAATCGTAAATGACATTGAGAACAGAATTGCCGAGATCTTCAGCACCAAGGTCAGTGCTCAAAAACAAGTGATCACCCTGGCCGATGTAGAGGCCCTGATCACCCAAATGGGCAACATCAAAGATTTTGCTGCCGTAGAAGAATCCTTTGAAGAGCCAAGGGCTACTTACGAACATACGACAAACGGCAATACTTATAACACCTATGGTGAGCCCAAAACCGCCAGCCGCCGCTTACACAGAGATGAAAGCCGCAAGGTAATTGGTGGGGTCGCTGCAGGTATTGCCCATTACCTGCGCATAGATCCTATCTGGTTACGAATATTGCTGGTAACCTTTGTGGCTTTCGACGTCTTCCTCACATTTGCCATTAGCAGCAGTGCCCTGGTCATTGGTTACATTATCCTGTGGATAGCGTTGCCTGCCCATGAAGGCCTGGTTGAGGAAAAAAAGATCAAGAAGCTTTACCGTAACCCGGAAGATAAAGTCATAGGCGGTGTAGCCGGTGGCCTGGGCGCATATTTCGGTGTAGATTCCGTTCTGATCCGGATCTTGTTTGCAGTAGGTCTCTTTACCGGCTTTGGTTTTCTGGCATACATTATCCTTTGGATAAGCATGCCGGAAGCCCGCACGCTAACCCAACGCATGCAAATGCAGGGGGAGCCGGTAACCCTGGCTAATATTGAGCATCAGGTAAAAAAAAACTTGGATGTAAAGGAAGGTGAAGAAGAAAGCACCATGGTGCGTATCCTGCTCTTCCCTTTTAGATTGCTTTCTGCTATCTTCACTTTGGGTAGCGCAGGTGCACGCTCTCTCATATTGTTTCTTGGTACTGCCATACGCATAATCGTTGGCATTGCCTTAACAGTAGGTGGGTTCTTCACTATTCTGGGGCTTCTGTTGTCTGTAGGCATTTTGCTGGGTATGTCCCCAGAAAGATATGTTCAGATCTATGAACTGGAAGTGCCCCTGGCTTTACTCAATAATACAGTCCCTGATTTCTTACTGCTAGCCGGTCTTCTGGTGCTTACCATACCAGCCTTGTATGTGATGCTCTTTGGCATAGCTTTACTGGCGGGTCGGTGGGTACTGCCAGCCCCGGCTTCATGGACGCTGGCCGGATCAGGGGAAATCGCGCTCATCATCAGTGCAGCTATGATTCCTGCCCTGGTGCTTGATTATAAGGAACATGATTTTATCGATGCAGAAGCCCGTCTTTTTAAAGCAGACTCCAGCAAAACACTGGTGTTGCGGATGGAAAATGGGCAATGGAGCAAGCTGCGTAATGTTGACCTTAAAATTGAGGGCTCTCCGGAGGGCAGCCTGCGTTTGGAGCAACGTATCATAGCGCATGGAGCAGACACAGACGAGGCGCAGGAGCATGCTCAATGGGCCAGTTATCCGGTCGTGCAAAAAGATAACATTTTACTATTCGGTAATCAGTTAAAACTACCCAAGGACAAGCCGTATTACCTGCAACATGTTAATGCTACCCTTTATATTCCTTATGGTCAACCATTTAAGATTGACCATAAAATGAAAAAAATGCTCAGGGGTAGTGTTTTGTCCCCATGGGGCTCTCATGCCAGCGACATCAAAAACAATACATTTATATTCAACAAATCTGGCGAAATTGAGTGCATCACCTGTTCGGCCGAGCGTCTGGAGGAAATAGAGAAAAATCGTAACCAATCTACTTCTGCTGCAGATCGTACCCTCCAATACAAAGATTTTGACAAGATCAGGGTGGGCAGCGACTATCAGCTTACCCTTGTACAGGGTGCTGATTATAAAGTAGAAGTAAAAGGCGACGAAGAAGAGCTGGAAGCCATGAAGGTAAAGCAGCAGGGCGCTACGCTTTCTTTTCTTACAGAAGAACTGCTGCATGGCAAGTGGCTTAAGAGCAGAAAGGACAGAAAGCCTGCGCATATTTTTGTATCTGTTCCCAGCCTTGCAGGCCTGTACCTTTCAGGTGCAAGCCGGGCGAATGTAGCACTTAAGCAGGAAAAGTCTTTGGATGTAGAGCTTTCCGGTGCAGCCGAGATGGATGGAACACTGGAGGTAGAAGCGCTGCAGATAGGGATGAGTGGTAGTAGCCAGGTAAATCTGCAAGGGATTTGCAAACGGCTGGCAGCAGATATCTCGGGCGCTTCCGAGCTGATGGCCGGAGCGCTGAAGGCAGCGATCGCCAACATAGAACTAAGTGGTGCTTCGGAAGCAGATATTTGGGTGAGCGAAAAGCTGGATGCAGATATTTCCGGAGGCAGCGACCTTACCTACAGAGGCAATCCTACCGATAGCAACATTGACAAAAGTGCAGGTGCCAGTGCTCACCGAAAGGGTGATTAAGGCATAATACGGCTGGCAGCTAATGTAAACTGTTTTATTTTGCTTGCAGGCCGGATTTGGTGTTCTAATGCAAAATTTTGTGTGGTTGAATAGAAAGCAGCTCTGACCAAGCTGCTTTTTTTATTTAAAGCTACCAAACTGGCACTTTTTATGTTGATCTGCTAAAAGTAGCTATCTTCACTTATTAAATTAAAGCGCTGTAAGCATGATTAGATTTTCATTACTTTTTATCCTGGGCATGTTCCTGATGGCAAACAAGTGCGACTCGGAGCAGGTAAAACAAGGCATAGCCGGACAGGTAATCTGGATAGAGGGCAACCAAATGCCTACCATTGTTGACGAAGATAATCCAGAGAACACCCGACAAAAACCTGCTCCAAAAGGAATAAAACGCGAAGTTCACATTTATGAGCTCACCACCCTGGGCCAGGCCAGCAGCAATGGACCTTTCTTCTCCAATATTCAAACCAAGCTGGTAGAAAAAACAGAAACAGATGAGGAAGGCCAGTTTGCAGTATCACTTCCCGTGGGCAAGTATTCTGTTTTTGTGCAGGAAGAAGAAGGCTTGTTTGCCAACACCATGGATGGCGAGGGCAATATCAATCCTATTGAAGTAAACCAGGACGAGATTACGCCCCTAAAGCTGGAAGTAAATTACAAAGCTGCCTATTAATAGATGGCTTTCAGGATCATTGGTCTGACTATAAAGGTGATTTCCTAAATCACCTTTTTTGATACTCCTTTACCTTTATTACTGCCACTTCCTGCTGTCCCAGGCATAATTTAAAATAATTTTTTAGGCCCATGCAACCTTCTAAGCCGGGCTTGTATCTATTAAGCAAAGAACCTCTCAACCATGCGCCTACGCATCTGGAAAAAAACAGAAGAGCAAGATCTCGTAAGTGGCTGTCGCCGGGGCGATCCTAAATCCCAGCGCAGTGTTTACGAGCAACATGCCCCGCAGATGCTGGCACTGTGCATGCGGTATGTGCACGACCGCAGTGAAGCCGAAGGTGTTATGGTAAATGGGTTTTTAAAGGTGTTTGACAAAATAGGACAGTATAGTGGTGAGGGGAGCTTTGAGGGCTGGATCCGCCGAATCATGGTAAACGAATCACTATTATACCTGCGTCAGAACAAGCATGCCCACATGATGGTGGAGGTAGACGCCGCAAGCCGCGAGGTATACACGGAAGATGCCCATCATCTGCTGGCCGCAGAAGAGCTGATGAACCTGGTACACAAATTACCGGAAGGCTACCGTACAGTATTTAACCTGTATGCGATAGAAGGCTATTCTCACAAAGAAATCGCCGAACAACTGGGCATAACAGAAAACACCTCAAAGTCGCAGCTGAGCCGTGCGCGCAGCCAGCTGCAACAGTATGTGGCTGCAACATTAGAGATAAAAAAAAATAGAGCCGTAACCATATGAAAGAGCATAATATAGACCAACTCTTCCGGCAGAAGCTACAAAACCATGCTGTAAAACCAACCCCTGCAGCATGGGACCAAATAGCGAGCAACCTGAATACCCGCCGCCGTAAACGGGGAGGCTATTATGCAGCTGCAGCTGCGGTAGTGTTGCTGCTTTCTGCTGGTTGGTTCTGGCTTCAGCAGCAACCAGATCCGCTGCAGGTGCAGCAAACTACAGTGGCTGTAAACAAAGAAGCAGCCGCTCCCGGTAAAACTGCCCCTTCACAGACGCCTCCTGCAATAGTGGCAGCACCGGACCAGGCAGAAGCTGTATCTCCGGAGAACGAGCAAGCTGATGCAGACTTGCCGGCAGCCAAGAACACAACTGCTGCTGCTGCTGCTGCTGCTCCCCAACTGGCTACTACACAGACCAGCAAGGCCCCTGGTAAGCAAAACAGCCCGTTGAAGGTGCAGGCCGAAACACCAACAGACCGGCAGGATGTTCAAAGACAGGAAACCGTGGAACAAGAGACAGCTTTAGCAACTGCTCTGCCAATAGCACCTGCCACTGAAAACCCGCTGCCCCAAGTGCAGGCAGAAGATTTCACCCTGCCTTCAGCAGAAACCTTGTTAAACAGTACCGAACAGGTGGTCATTAGGTATGATGCTTCCAGTGCTGCCCAGGCCACTGCCGATCAGAGTGCATCTGATGATGAACAGGAACAGGGGCCTGAAAAAGTATTATCGATTTTACAAAAAGTAAAGCAGGGAGAAATAGGTCTGGCAGATATCAGACAGGCCAAAGATAAATTTCTTTCCGGCAGATTCAACAAGCCTTAACGCATAAAATATATGAAAACGCTCATTGCCAGCACACTAGGTGCATTATTATACCTGGGCAGTATTTCCCATGCTTCTGCACAAGCAGAACCTATGCTCCAGGATACCCTAACTATCCAGATTGGCCAGGATAAAAAAGTAATAATTCTGGTAAAGGATAAACAGGCGCTCAAGACCCTGCAAAACTACGATCTTAATCAAATGGTGAAAGACCTCAATCAAAAAGCAGATTCGCTTGACCAGCAAAAAACAATTGTTATCACTGATGAGGAAGGCACCCGCTACAGAATTGCTTACTCCATCGAAATTGAAGAAGCTGAAAAAGATGTAGAAGACAGTGAAACAGAAGAAGAGGCAGAAATTGCCAAGGAAGACGACGAAAATCATGATGATGAAGACAGCGACATCAACATTGTATTCGGAAAGAAGGACAAGCATAAAAAGAAAGAGCACAAAAATTACAAATATTCTCGTACCCGTGGTGCCTTTCTGTTTGATCTGGGGGTAAACAATTATCTGTCAGAGGGTAAGTTTCCCCAGGAAGTCAATGCCCAGCATGCGGTTAAATCATGGGGTTCTTGGTATGTGGGCATTAACAGGGCCTATACCACACAAATTGCAGGGCCGCTGGCATTGCAATGGGGTGGTGGTGTAAGCTGGTACAACTTCAAGTTTGAAGACCCAAGTACCAGAATTACTAAAACTGCGGAAGGCCTGGAATTTAGCCAGGAGCCCAACAGCGAGGTGCATGCCGAAAAAAGCAAGCTTACTGTCTCATACATTAACCTGCAGCTAGTTCCGATGCTGGACTTTGGCTACCGCAGAAAAACAGTAGTAGCCGACGATGGTGCAACCAGAACCAGCCGCTGGCATACCGACAGAGCCTTCAGGATTGGGTTGGGTGGATACGCAGGCTACCGCCTGGGCAGCTACACCAAATATAAATTTGAGCTGGAAAACGATGATAAAAAAGACCGCAACCGCGACAGCTACTATCTGAACAACCTGCGCTACGGTGTACGGATGCAGTTGGGTTACAGAGGACTTGATCTCTTTGCGCAGTACGATTTAAATGACCTCATTACCGAAAACAGGGGGCCGCAGCTTAACGCCTTTAGCTTTGGCATCATGTTCTAAATCATAAAATAAAGCGCTGAAACGGCGGATGCTCTTGTAGGCATCCGCCTTTTTTATGTGAGCCGGGTCAGGGCCTCTGTTTCGTCTTTGCTTAAGCGATACCGCTGCATAAACTGCTCTACCGTTGGCCTCACAGAAGCGATCAGGACGATCATCAGGGAAAACAGAGCCCCGTAAAAGATAACACCACTAACCCAGATGGCCAGCACCGGCAAAAACATAAGTGGCGTCAGCATAAAATAAAGCCGGCGCGACTCTCTAATATAGCTGTTAAATTTCTGTTCTAGTAATGCAGGTCCTGCATAGGCTTTTATACGGTTATTATAGCTTTTTACTGCCAGTGCAGCCGCCACTAAAACTACGAGCCAAACCAGTATATGCAGCCAGAGCATCCCATCCGTAAGCAGGTAGGGCTGGTAATTGACCTGACTGGCCTGCAGATAAAAAATCAGGAATAAGACCAGCGGCACGGAAAGCAATCCATAATAAATAGTTTGTAGCTGTTGTAATTGCCGCCCCATGGGCGAATCGGGATCCAGACGGATTATGGGCATGGAGTAAATAAACTTGGTTCCTTAAAAGCTTAGCGCATAAAGTGCCCAAAAGTTACCAATTAATGGGAATAGCCCAAACTATAACCCTGATCCATCCAGCCGTTCCAGCCATCCCTAGTAGCTTCCGATTTTTGTTTAGCAATCACTACGCCCAATTATTGAAGAATGTCTTGGCAGGATAGTGGCCCCCGGAAAAGCCCGGACCTTCTGCTGGAAAATACGGGCTTGGCCGGGCCAGCCAGGAGCTTTCTTATCCGCCAATTCTTTTTTGTTCTTCGTGGGTGCCAGTTTTTCGGTTCAGGTTCACTTTCACCCGCTCATTGCCGAAGCGATAATTAAGGGACAGGTGCAACCGCCTGCTTTCCCCGCGGCTGTTGAAGCTAATATCCGTTTTGATACTGCACCCGGGAGCGGAAACGGCTGGTGTTGAAAATATCGGTAACCAGCAGCTTCACCGATGCTCTGTCGTTCAGCAAGTTTCTTGATATTCCCCCATCAATGTTCCACTGGCTGCGGGTAAGATAAAGCCCAATGACCATGGACTCTTTCAAAAACTTACTACCGAAAAAGGGATAAATCCGTTAACAGGTAGTCACCATTTCATAAGGCAGCGGAAGGTTAAATAATTGATTGCTACTCCTCATACAGCTCCACCACCATTTCAATTTCTACTGAAATATTGCCTGGCAGGGCTGCCATGCCTACGGCAGAACGGGCGTGCTTCCCCCCTTCGCCAAAAACCTGGGTGAGCAAATCGGAGCAACCATTGATTACTTTGGGCTGGTCGTAGAAATCTGGTGCAGAGTTCACCATGCCCAGTACTTTTACAATCTGTTTTACCTTACCTAAATCGCCCCCGGTAGCGTCGTTGAGTGTGGCTAATAAACAGATGGCTATCCGCTGGGCCGCTTCATAGCCCTGCTCAGTAGTCAGGTCTTTGCCAAGTTTTCCCCTATCTACCGGGGTTGCTTCGCCACAGAAACCATGCCCTGACAGGTAGAGCATGTTGCCGCTGCGGACCCATTTTACAAAATTGTTGCTGGGCGCACTGGCTGCGGGCAACTGTATGCCCAGCTCCTGAAGTTTTGCGTTAGGATCTGGCTTTTGTGCTTGGGCAATTCCGCCGGCACACAGAAAAAGTAATAGCAACACTTTTTTCAGCTTCATAAAAAATAGGGTTAGGTTAATCACTCGCTGAAGTTAAAAGAAATCTTTATTTGCAAAGCAACCTTTTGCAACTTGCTCACCCTCTTGTTTGCCCAAGCCTTTATAAAGAAAAAAACGCTCCCTAGCGGGAGCGTTTTCACACGTTCATAACACCTCAAGCTATTAACATCTATTTATTTTCTTGCTGTATTTTGTAAGATCGTAAATTCTACGCGGCGGTTAATCTGGCGGTTCTCATCAGTTTCATTATCAACTTCCGGTTTGCTTTCGCCATACCCACGGGCGGTTACGCGTACAGGCTCAATAAATTGTCCCGTTATGTACTGCATTACTGCTTCGGCACGTCCCTGAGATAGCTTCTCGTTATACTCATCGCTGCCTTTATCATCCGTATGCCCGCCAATCTCAATGAAAAGGTTAGGGTTTTGCTCCATCAGCGCAATAACCTTATCCAGTTCGGGATACGATTCCGGCCTCAGGGTTGTTTTATCAAAATCGAAGAAAATATTATTAAGACGAACGGATAAGCCAACTTCAAGCTTTTTTACGTAAACCGTGCGATATACATTTACATCTACGGTGGTGGGATCTATAGCAAAAGTATCAGCGCCTGCCAGGTACCCTTCCGCATTTACCTCCAAGAAAAATTCTCCGTCGCCAGGCAATTGGGTCGCAAATTCTGTATCTGGTCCTTCGGTAACAGCTACACCCACTGCTTCGTTCTGCTGCACAATGCGCACATTGGCATCCGGAATAGCCTCACCGGTTTTGATATCAACCACACGGCCGGCCAGCATAATTTTAGGTTTTTTCACCACGATGCGGCGAAGGGTATGAATGTCCAGGTGCCCGCCATCGGCAGACATATAGGCACGGGTAGTAAAAACCAATGTGTCGGAATTACCTACTGAGTAATAAGCATCAAAGCCGCCGGTGTTGATGGGTGCACCAATGTTTTCCGGCTTCGACCATTTTTGCCATGTATCATCCTTACGGACGGTTTTGTAAATATCGGCATTACCAAAACCACCATGACGGTTACTGGCAAAGTAAAGGGTCTTGTTATCTGGCGCCAGAAAGGGTCCAAACTCATCCTGGCGGGTATTTAGTGTGGCTACCGCAACAGGGCGGCTCCAGCTTTTCCCGTTGGGGAAACTCACATACAGATCGCTGTATTTGGCACCCTCCGTTTCACTAAAGTAAAGTAGCAGCGCCGAGGCGTCCAGGGCAAGGAAAGCCCCGTTAAAGCGGCCTTTGCACATTTTCTCAAAGCCTTCGATCTTAAGTGGTTCCGGCTTTTGCCATACATTGTTTACCCTTTTACAAAGTGAAAAGCCCAGGCCGTCTTTTGCGGACCCTCCCCGTACCAGCAGGGTATTACCATCTGGTGAAACACTTAAAACAGAGTTTACCATGTTGCGGTTAAGAGGATCGGGCATATGCTTTGCCTTAGACCACTGCCCTGCAGCATCTACTTCGGAATACCAGATATCCTGACTACCCTTACCCCGTGTATTTTCCGGATGGTCATTCACCGTAAAATACAGGGTTTTACCGTCGGGAGATACCACCGGTGCCGAATCGTGATATTTTGTATTTATTTCACGACTCAGGCTTACCAACTCAAACTTAGCCTGCTCCTCCTTTTGTGCAAAAGCAGGCGAAAGAGCCGCAAAAGCAAAAAGTAACGCTAAACCTGTTCTCATACGTACGCTTTGTTTGTAGAAAGAGTAAAAGTATAGCGCTTACGGGAGTATTGCTGCTGCTTCTTTGCCCAAAGCTTACGCAACAAATTATTCTTCAAATAAAACAATCTCAGGAGCCTGCGCTACCTAAATGTTATTGTGAAGGGGAATAATATGATTATAGCAGCTCTGATTTTTAAGCACCGCTGCTTTACAAACCACCTGCTGCTGATAACCTTACACAAAACCATTGACAGCAGCGTACTTTAAGGGAGCTGTTAGAGTACCTGCAGGACCAAACCTTTTAAATATTCCCCTTCCGGATGGTAGATACTATAGGGGTGGTCGGCGGGCTGGCTTAGCTGGTGCAGTACTTTTACCGGCCTGCCCGCTTCAATGGCAGCAGCCATCACTGTGTTCTGAAAGAGCTGCTTGTCTACCACACCCGAGCAGCTGAAGGTAAACAGCAAGCCGCCGGGCCTGATGTGGCGCATGGCTTCATAATTAAGTCGCTTATAACCCATCAGTGCATTATGGCGCACATTCATACGCTTGGCAAAGGCCGGGGGGTCCAAAATAATGATATCATAATCTGCTCCCTTTTCTTTCAGGTATACAAAAGTGTCCATGGCAAAAGACTGGTGACGCTCAGTACCGGTATTAAGGTGTACATTCTCGTCAGTAAGGGCTACGGCCCGGGTCGAAACATCTACCGAATGCACCTCAGTTGCGCCTGCCGTGAGTGCGTATACTGAAAACCCACCTGTATAGCAGAAGGTATTCAGCACACGTTTATCCTTTGCGTATTGCCCTAAGAGTGCTCTGTTCTCGCGCTGGTCCAGGAAAAAACCTGTCTTCTGCCCGCCAACCCAATCTACCTTAAACTGTACGCCATGTTCCTGAACCACTGCAGAACCCTCTCCTGTTCCTATCAGGTAGCCATTTGCAGCATTGGCCACACCACTTGGCAGGGTTTCACCGCTTTTGTCATAAACAGCTGTAATGCGTTCTTCGGAAACTAATGTCAGGGCCTGGGCTATTTCATGGCGCGCCTGCCACATACCAAGGCTATGCGCCTGCAGCACAGCTGTCGTGCCATATACATCTATGATAAGGCCGGGCAGTGCGTCTCCCTCTGCAAACACAAGCCGATAGGCGGTTGTCTCCTTGTTATCTACCAAACCAAGCTCCCGGCGCAGTGCATAGGCTTGTCTGATCTTAGCCTGCCAGAAGGCTGCATCAAAATCTGCAGGGCCAAAATCCAGCAAACGAACGGTAATGTTGCCTGGCTGATAATGACCTACCCCCAGCAATTGGTTCTGGGCAGAATACACTTCTACCGGATCACCTTCCTGCAGCCCTTCCTCAGTTTTCTTTACCGCTCCTGAAAATACCCAGGGGTGCCTGCGCAGCACAGATTGTTCTTTGCCCTTGTTCAGCCAGATTTTCTTCATTCCGCAAAGGTAGGAAAGATAAATGGAATGGGCAGTAGCTAATAAGAAGAGCCCAGGCTGAATGCTGAAGAATCAATTTCTAAGGCATAAGCCAGAGAAATATAGCGGGTGTTCTCTTGCCACAATAACCGTTAATTTTTAAAATGAGGGGAATTCCGAAACAGTGATGTGTTATCGCAAACCAGTTTGCCAGCTACAACAACAGCTTAAACAATGGGGCTCACATACTTTTTACAGCAAGGCTGTAGTACTGTATACCAAATGCAACTACTAACCAGCCTTTTTCAAATCAAGGAAAGGCAGCCATTCGTTTTGCATCAGCCCGCTATGGTCTCTCAGGAAGTGTAAATAAGAAGGTTTTTCGGGCTGTTTCCGCAGTTTTAGCCCTGCTGCCTCCGGGGAGTAATCCCCTTTACGGGTATTGCATCGCTTGCAGGCTGTTACCAGGTTGGTCCAGCAGGATTTTCCATTCTTGGACCTGGGCACTACGTGGTCGAGGGTAAGATCTTTGGAGGAACCGCAATACTGGCACTCAAATCCATCGCGCCTGAAAACGTTCTGCCGGGATAACACCACCCCTTTGTAGGGCATGTTAATATACCGGCCCAGGCGAATAACAGCGGGCATTGGAAAGGTCTGACTGATGCTCCTGAGCACATTGCCGTTGATGCCGGCAAGTAATTCGGCCTTTTGCAGATAAACAAGCAGAAAAGCGCGCTGCACCGTACACACGGTGATGGGACTAAAATCATAATTAAGCACCAGAACCCGCCCTTTTCGCATAAATCTTCTACTTTAAGTGATGATCCTTCTTAAATTACTTAACGCATGTGTATACGTATTTTCTTGTTCATTGTAAATACCTTTTTCATCTAAACGGTCAACACGCACCCTGCCCGATGCATGAATGATTTTACCCTGCGGCAAGACCATTCCCACATGTGTGATGCGTCCTTCGGGATTATGAAAAAAGGCAAGATCTCCCAAAACCGCTTCTGCCAGAGAAGCCACAGCCACACCCCCGCGTGCCTGCTGGCTGGCGTCTCGCTGCAAGTGGTAACCTCCCAACTTGTAAACCATTTGCATGAAACCGGAGCAGTCGATCCCAAAAGGTGATTTACCGCCCCACAGGTATGGGCTATCAATATACTTAAAAGCAAATTCTTTTAAAATAGCCGCATCCTTAATCTTCCTGATGGTGCGTGTTTCCCCTTCAAAGCGCACCTGATCCTCTGCCTGAAAAAGTGCCTGGGCTGTAATTGGCAGAGAGCTCCCCAGCACCACATGTACCAATTGCCCCGGCAGGTGTAGCTTGCCACTAATCTCTAAACTGACAACGGGTGGGCGTTGGATTGCTTCTTCATAAAAAGCTTCTGTTACCGAATGATGAAGTTTGTAACCGATCCAGCCCTGATAACCATCTGCCTGAATCTGTATCTGCAGCCACTCCCGATTGGGACTATATGCCAGCACACGGTAGAGATCTCCGAATAGTAACTGAGTAACCATTTCGCTACGCTCGCCGGGCTCACCACGCACCGGTACTATATTTAAACGGCAGTATCCGTAATCTTCCATTGGGTTGTTGTTGAGGTTGGTTGGCTGCTGAAATTTAGTCTGATAGCAGGGTAAGCAATGTTTACCCTGCCTGCTGTTTCATCAAAACTTCATCCGGCTTAATTCACGCTGTACATCACGTTCTTTGATGGTATCGCGTTTGTCATGAATTTTTTTACCGCGTGCCAGGGCAATTTCCAGTTTTGCCAGCCCCTTATCGTTGATGAACAGCCGGGTGGGAATAAGGGTGAGCCCTTTTTCTTCTACTTTAACCTGCAGGCGATTCAGCTCCCGGCGTTTTAGCAAGACTTTGCGCTGGCGCATGGGTTCGTGGTTATAGATGTTGCCTTCCTCGTAGGGAGAGATGTGCAGGTTAAAGACCCACATTTCTTCACCCAAAAACCCACAGTGGGCATCCTGCATGTTTACTTTACTTTGCCGGATAGATTTGATCTCTGTTCCCTGCAGCGATAAACCGGCAACAAGTTTTTCGAGAAACTCATATTCAAAGCCTGCGCGTTTGTTTTTTATGTTCACCGTTTTAGCAAAACGGGATTCTTTTTCTTTTGCCATAGTTTAGGCGTCTTCTTCCAAACGTTTAAATATCTTTTCTATCGTGCTTTTTTTAAGCACTTTTTGACCAGTTCTGCCAACAGCAATCAAACGGTCTTTTACCATTACCTGTAAGTTGCACAAAAGTTCGTTCCCCTGCAGCTGCTCTACCTTAGCTTCAATGATAAGCAAATCTCCCAGCAAAGCAGGGGCATGGTGTTTTATCTCCAGTAGAGTACCGATGCCCTCCTCATCTTCTTCCCGCATCTCCAGCACAAACAGCCGTGAAGCCCATTCCATCTCTCTGCCTAAAGCAAAGGTACTGCAAACAGGGTGTACCTGCTCTCCGCCAAAAGCAGCCACATCAGAAGGTTCTACCACTTTCTGCCAAAATTTCTGGTCTCCGGGCTTGTAAAGTTGTTTCACTACTTTTCAATCAAGCTAAAACTTCATTCTAGGCAGGGGGCTAACATCCTGGGTGCAAAATTCACCAGCCTGGTATTTATAATGGGCCGCAACGGCTATCATGGCTGCATTGTCGGTGCAGTAGGCAAAAGCCGGAATATACACCTGCCAGCCCCGCTTTTCGGCTTCCTGCTGTAAAGCACTACGCAATCCGCTGTTGGCAGATACTCCTCCCGCAATGGCAATATGGTTGATACCGGTTTCTCTTGCTGC
>JASLAE010000478.1 GCA_030147305.1 Cesiribacter sp. | reverse complement strand
GATCGAATTGCCAGGTATTGAATTTGTTCCTGCAGGGCGCTGCTCTTCAAGTTTGTACTGAAGGGTCAAATCCAAAAGCCGGAAGCAGTGAAAAAAATCCACCCGCTGAATTCGAAGCGCTTAAATTCTTGCATCTATGGCAGACAGGTGCCAAACAGGTTTAGAGATATTTAATGGTTATGCTAAGGCTAATATAAGCAGTTCAATACTTGCTGAGTACTCGAATGCTCGTGCTTACTTTTTTACCGCAGGTTTTGATCATTATTTTTAGTGTGGCCGGAACGTTGATATCAGATCCTTTCGGGTTAACGTCTGTATTATGCTGTGCGTGGGTGGGCAGACGGGTAATGGCCGTGAGGCTTGCCTGCACAATTCCACCACTGAAAGACTTTAGGGGTTGTTGGCGCTGTGGTGCCGGCAGCATGAGCAGGCACCCCAACAAAAGCGTGAAGCTTAACAAGGTGATAAGCAGCCCTTTGATCATAAAGCCATTAATGCCAGGCTTTTCGGGATCTTCGAGTAATAGGTAGCTGTTCATGGCTGTGAGAATTTACGTCGATAACTTTACTTCAAAGCCTGTGCCACATTTTTAAACCTTTGATAGTCAGTAATTTATCATTTATCTACTTGTTATAGATGTCCGTATTCGGACACTTGTTGTTCGCTTTTGTACACTGCTATACAATGCCAGGCGTGCACTGAAACAACATACTTAATCCAGCGACAGCTTTACTCTTTGTGAGATGATCAATTTCTAGTGCTTCATTTTTATGCAGAGCGGTTTACCGATGAGTCATATTCATCAGTGAGAAAGGGGTATGAAAATTATTCCTGCTCTTAACGATAAGTCAGATTAATATCGATCCTAGCTCACATAAGCGCTACAGATAATTACTGCTACCCCTTACTACTTTTTTCAGATCCTTTCCTGGTGCTTCCAGCCTAATGTTTGTCAATCTACTATAAGATTCGAATGCAGGGGACGGCAATCAAGTACTTTCTTAAGCAAAAGCTCGTTATTTTTTAAAGGCTGAGCGCCTGATGGCGCGACATGGATTTACAGGTTTAGGACCGGATAATGCCCCATTGACCAGAAAATGGAGGCGAAATGGCTGGCGCAGAACAAATTAATTCAAAATTTTTTTATAAGGCCTTAAAAATCACCGCACTCGTTTGAATATTCTGCATTTCCACAAAATGCGGTTAAAAAATTAGGCTATAATTCAAAAATGATATATAAAATTTTATTTACAGGTTAAGAATAAGACCAGTAAATTTGATTTGATTGATATTTTTCGGAAAATAGGATAAAATTTAAGCCTGATTTGAAAAAAAGACTTGTTAAAAGTGAATAGTATGAAAAAAATTGAGGCCATTATCAGAACTTCAAAGTTTGAACAGGTGCATGCAGCACTCTCACGCCTTGGTATCCCTTTTATGTATTCGATGGAAGTAAAAGGGTTTGGTAAAGAAGCGAGTCTGGCGCATACCTATCGTGGTGCGCACTACGATGTTGGTTTTATTCCCCGTACCAAATTAGAAGTAGTCGTTGCCACAGATCAGCTCGACGATGTAGTTGAATGCATCCTGCTGGAAGCTACTACCGGCGAAATTGGTGATGGCAAAATTTTCATTTCAGACGTAGAGCGTGCCATTCGCATCAGAAGCAGAGAAGAAGGCACGGCAGCACTGTAAGACAATCCCACACAAACAACCTAAAACAAAACAAAATAGAGCATGAACGAAGCAGTTTTTACCGTTAACAACCTCTGGATGATGATTGCCACCATCCTGGTTTTTATTATGCACCTGGGCTTTGCCTCTCTGGAGTCAGGTTTGGCACGTTCTAAGAATACCGTAAACATCCTGTTTAAAAATACCCTTATTCCTGCTATTGGTATTCTTACGTATGCCCTGATTGGTTTTAACCTGATGTACCCTGGTGCTGACTATGCAGGCGGTTTCTTTGGCTTTGGTGGTTTTGGCCTTTCCATGCCGGAAGGCGCTGCCGGTCTGTCAGAATACGCCGGGGGTAAGTATACTTACTGGACAGATTTTATCTTCCAGGCTATGTTTGCCGCAACTGCAGCAACGATCATTTCGGGCGCTGTCGCTGAGCGGGTCAAGCTGGGTACCTTTTTGTTGTTTTCCCTGATCTATGTTGGCATTTGCTATCCAATGGTCGGCATGTGGAAATGGGGGGGCGGATTCCTGAATACCCTGGGTACAGACGAAGGCTTGTTTAGCGCACTGCTGGCCAATATAACCGATGGAGTAAATGCCGGTACACCTTTTTATGACTTTGCAGGCTCTACCCTTGTTCACTCCGTGGGCGGCTGGGGTGCTTTGGCCTGTGTAATACTGCTGGGTGCCCGCATTGGTAAGTATGTAGATGGCAAAGTAAAGGCCATTCCCGGTCACAGCCTTCCCCTGGCTACGCTTGGTGTTTTCCTGCTCTGGTTTGGCTGGTATGGCTTTAACGGTGGTTCTGTGCTTTCAGCAGACCCCGGGCTGGTTTCGCTGGTATTCGTTACCACTTCCCTGGCCGCTGCTTCCGGCGCCATTGGAGCGTTCATTATGTCGCAAATCTTGTTTAAAACCAACGACCTTACCATGGTCCTCAACGGAATCCTGGCAGGTCTGGTGGGCATCACGGCCGGTGCCGATCAAATGGGCGTAGTTTCTTCGGTTGTGATTGGCTTAATCGCCGGCGGACTGGTCGTTGCAGCCGTTGTTATGTTCGACCGTTTCCGGATCGATGATCCCGTGGGTGCTCTTTCTGTACACCTGGTATGCGGGATCTGGGGAACCCTGGCTGTTGGTCTGTTTGGTAACCTGGCCAGTGGTACACAATTCATGAGCCAGCTGATTGGCGTAACTGCCATAGGTGCTTTTTCCTTCAGCTTTGCTTTTGGCTTGTTCTTTATCCTGAAATACACGCTGGGTATACGGGTGTCTGCCGCTGAAGAGCTGGATGGCCTGGACATTCATGAGCATGGCATGCATGCTTATCCTGACATTAATGACAATGCCACCTATGGCAGGCCAGTGGCAGGAGAAATAGGCTTCGAACCTGTGCTTAATAAAAGCAAGGCCCCTGTTCCCAGTCATGCCTTAAAATAAGCCATCCCAATTCCTTCTTAACTCATTCTCAATATTTCAATTGTTGTCAGATGTAGCAGGAGAAAACCCCGCTGCCTCCCCATGGGCGGCGGGTGATTTTTCGGCTCACCCACCTCATTACCTAAAACAAACTGCTATGAAAAAGACACCTTTACTGTTATTTGCTGTACTCTTCCTGGCGGGCTTTGCTGCCACTGCCCAGTCCACAACGGATGAGGCAACACTCCCAGCTGCCCCGGCCACCATTCCCGAGGATTCCATCAGTGATAAGCCCTCTTTAACCATCTCCGGGTATGTGGATACTTATTACCAGTATAACCTTAACCGGCCGGCATCGGGGGTAAATGGAGGTCGTGTATTCGACCTGCCACACAATACCTTCTCCCTGGGATTGGTGCAAACGGTATTAAATTATTCCTATAAGCGACTGGATGTAGTAGCCGATTTGACCTTTGGCCCTAATGCCGACCTGGGTAACTTTGGCAACGAAGGCACGGCCAAACTCATTAAGCAGGCCTATATTTCCTATGGCTTTACCGACAAGCTTTCCTTTACCATCGGTCAGTTTGGTACCCACATCGGCTATGAGCTGATCGATGCGCCCCTCAATGCCAATTACAGCCTCTCGTACCTATTTGGAAACGGGCCCTTTTACCATACCGGTGCCAAGCTTAACTATGAACTGGGTAAAAAGGCTGGTCTGATGGTAGGTGTAGTCAATGGCTGGGATGCACTGGTAGATCCCAATGATAAAAAATCTGTGGTGGCGCAGTTGTCACTGGCGCCCATGGAGGGATTTGATGTATATGTTAACTGGATCGGGGGTGATGAATTTAACTCTGCCTCCTTCTTTGGCGAAACAGAAGGCTCCTATACCAGTCTTTTCGACCTTACCACATCCCTGCAGGCCACGGCGGCCCTTAAAATTGGAGTGAATGCGGCCTATGGTCTTTTCAGCAGCGGCTTTGCCGAGCCGGAAGCAGGGAATGCCTGGTCTGATGATGCCAGCTGGGGTGGGGCAGCCCTTTATCTGAACTATGCCTTTAATGATATGGTAGGCCTGGCGGTACGTGGCGAATATTTTAACGATCCGAAAGGTGTG
>JASLAE010000428.1 GCA_030147305.1 Cesiribacter sp. | reverse complement strand
ATTTTTACCCCTATGAAATACCTGATCGCAGGCCTGGGTAATCCAGGTCCGGAATATGAACTCACGCGGCACAACATTGGCTTTCTTGCCCTGGATCGGTTAGCAGACCGCGAAGGCATATCCTTTACCACTGGCCGTTATGCCGACAAAGCTGAGATTAAGTTTAAAGGCAGACAGATAAGCCTTATCAAACCTAATACTTATATGAACCTAAGCGGTAAGGCAGTGAATTACTGGCTGCAGGAGCTTAAAGTACCCAAAGAAAATCTACTGGTGGTTACAGACGATCTGGCGCTGCCATTCGGCAAATTACGCATGCGTGCCAAGGGTTCAGCTGCCGGCCATAACGGCCTCACCAATATTGAGCAGCTCACAGGTGGTCAAGACTACGCACGTTTACGCTGTGGTATTGGCAGTGACTATCCTAAAGGTGGACAGGTGAATTATGTGCTGGGCAGATTTCCGCAGGAACAGATGGATGCCCTGCTGCCACTGCTGGACCGCGCTGCTGACATGATCATGGGTTTTTGCACCAGTGGCATTGCCAGAACCATGAGCCAGTTCAATGATTGAGTCAGCTGGACATCTCAAGTTGCTATCTTTTCATTTATTCAGAGATGTACCTGGCATCCTCTTTTCTGGCAAGGACTAATAATTAATGAATATGGTAAGCTTAAAGATGTACTAAGGGCTACAATATTTTACAGCGTTGTTGAGCCAAAACCAGTGTTTACCAGAAAAATGGTATAGCAAATTTTGAGATGAAAAAAGCCAGCAATACATCAACACAGCGCAGGAAAGCAGGGAGATGTTTTAGCGCATTACGCAGGCATTGGTGTTATGCTCCTATAATAAGAATTATGAGAGGTAACTGCGGGAGCAAATGCTGGCTATGCTTTCTCCAGCCTGCAGCGCAAATCCTTTTCCGGAAAGGGAAAACAACATTGTTGACTACCGTGGCTACGACAAATGAGAGATTATCTATGCATTCAACGTAGATCCTCTATTCAACCAGGTACGCTTAAGTAGTTTCGCTATAACCCTGGCTTACTCTAAAGCTACATCCGCAAAAAAAGGGAGTCTGGTTTTATACCAAAGCTCCCTTTTAATTCATCGTATCATTGAGATTTACTTCTTCGTAATTTTAAAGGCTAGCTGATCATGGAACCATTATCTACTTTGGCTTCCGGCTTCATCAGCACCAGTTTACCATTCTTATCTTCGGCCAGCAAGACCATACCCTGAGATTCTTCCCCCATCATGGGTCTGGGAGCCAGGTTAATCAGAACCATTACCTGCTGTCCCAGTAAATGTTCCGGCTCAAAATGCTGGGCAATGCCACTTAAGATTGTGCGCTGATCAATGCCAGTATCAATTCTAAGCTTCAACAATTTTTTAGATTTTTGCATCTTTTCCGCTGCCAGCACGGTACCAACCCGCAGGTCTAGTTTGGCAAAGTCATCATACACAATTTCTGCTTTTGATGGTGCCACCACTGGTGCTGCGGCGGCTGCCGCTTCATTGGCAACCTTGGTATTCTGTAGTTTTTGTATTTGCTCTTCCACAACCGAATCTTCTATTTTTTGAAACAACAAAGCGGCCTGGCTTAACTGTGCGCCTGCTGGCAAAAGATCATCTCTGCCCGCATCCTGCCAGGGCAAAACCGGGAGCTGCAGCATTTGGCGTAGCTTATCTGCCGTGAAGGGCAGGAAAGGTGCGCCTACAATACTCAGATTTGCCGCCAGCTGCAGGCTTATGTTCAATATTGTTTTTACCCGTTCAGGATTTTCCTTTATCAGCTTCCAGGGCTCGGTATCGGCCAGGTACTTATTTCCCATGCGCGCCAGCTCCATCATGGCGGCCTGCGCCTCGCGAAATTTAAAATTATCCAGTGCATCCGCTACTTTAGCGGGCAATTGTCCCAGTAGCTTTAGCGCATCCTGATCTATGTCGAATAGTTCTCCCCGCTCAGGCACTTTGCCTCCGTAGTATTTCTCGGTAAGCACAGCAGCACGGTTAATGAAGTTGCCCAGGATGGCTACCAGTTCATTGTTATTTTTAGCCTGAAAATCCTTCCAGGTAAAATCATTGTCTTTGGTTTCCGGCGCATTGGCAGTAAGCACATAGCGGAGCACATCCTGCTGCCCAGTAAAGGACTCCAGATATTCATGCAACCAAACTGCCCAGTTGCGTGAGGTCGATATCTTATTGCCCTCCAGGTTCAGAAATTCATTGGCAGGCACATTGTCTGGCAAAACAAAATCGCCGTGCGCTTTGAGCATAGCCGGAAAAATAATGCAATGGAATACAATGTTATCCTTCCCAATGAAATGCAGCAATCGCGTATCTTCACTTTGCCAGTAAGGACGCCAGTCTTTGTTATGCGTATTTGCCCAGTCCTTTGTCGCAGAAATGTAGCCAATGGGCGCATCGAACCATACGTATAGCACCTTACCGGCTGCTTCCTGCAACGGCACGGGCACACCCCAGTCAAGATCTCGTGTAACAGCGCGCGCCTGCAATCCCTGATCTATCCAGCTTTTACACTGACCGTAAACATTGGGCTTCCATTCTTTATGTTCTTCAAGAATCCACTTACGGAGCCATGCTTCAAAATCCTGCAAAGGCAGGTACCAGTGCGTGGTATTGCGCAAAACAGGTTTAGCTCCACTTAACATGGAGCGGGGATCAATCAGATCCGAAGGGCTTAGGCTTGTCCCACAGCGTTCACACTGATCACCATAAGCATCGGTGTAGGCACAGTTTGGACATGTACCTTTGATATAACGGTCGGCCAGAAACTGAGCCGCCTGTTCGTCATAGTACTGTTCGCTTTCTTTTACCTCAAATACACCTGCCTGCTGCAGCTTTTTGAAAAAATCTGAGGCCGTCTGGTGATGTACAGGCGCAGAAGTGCGGGAGTATATATCAAAAGATATACCGAACTGCTGGAAAGAATCCCGGATGATGGCGTGGTATTTATCTACCACCTGCTGAGGCGTAACGCCCTCTTTCTGAGCTCGAATGGTGATAGGCACCCCGTGTTCATCAGAGCCACAAACAAAGAGCACATCCTCTCCCTTGCTGCGCAGATAGCGGACATAAATATCGGCAGGCACATATACCCCGGCCAGGTGACCAATATGCACAGGTCCATTGGCATAAGGTAGGGCCGATGTAATAGTATGGCGCTGGAATTTCTTAGTCATTCCTGAAATTTTTCTCAAAAGTAAAAAAATAAGAGAAGGTCTGGCTGCAGAAAGCTAAAAAACTCAGGCTACAGTAACTTTTATGTTTTCCGCAACAGGATTGATGTGCATGATATCAGACTCTGGCATTGCTATAGCGAAAGTAGTAAGGCCGTCGCGTCTTTCCAGTTTTACCTCACCCCCCAGCCTGCGTACTGCTTTACGAACCATGTACAAGCCCAGTCCCATGCCTGTTGATTTGGTGGAGCCCTGAAAGAACATATCAAAAACTTTCTCCTGCAGCCCTTCTGCAATACCGGGGCCATTGTCCTGAACACTCAAGTAGAGCCTATCCCCTGGCATTACCTTAGCAGAAACGACAATAAAAGGTTCATTGTTATCTGCAAAGTTCAGGCTGTTCTCCAGCAGATTCACAAACACGATATTGAGTAAGTTTTTATCTGAGGTGATGACCAGGTCTGCCGGTATTTTATTATGAAATTTAAAGGAGCCGGCCTTTTGCTGGCTGGCCAATTCATTGATGAGCTCTTCAACAAAAGCACGCAGGTTAATTTTTTCGATGCAGAGCAAGTGCTGATGAATATTATGAACCATTAACAGGCGCATCAGCAGGTTATGCAATTCGCCGGAGACGCGGTTCAGCAGATCGAAGTAAAAATGCGCCTTTGGATCCACAGACTCAATTTTACCCAGGTTAATGATGCCCTGCATGCGCGCAATTGGTCCCCGCAAGTCGTGTGAAGCTTTATAAATAAAAGTGTCCAGCTCTTTGTTGATGAAAGTAACCTCGTTATAGGCCTTTTCACGCAGGCTCACATCATTGGCAATGCTTAACACAGATTCTATCTCGCCTTTATCATCTGTTAGAACAGAATGGCTCCACTCAACAAAGATCTGATCGCCGTTGGCCCGCTGTAGTTCCTGCTGGAAGCTCACCTGCCTGGCTGGTAAATTGGCCTGAGACTGCCGGATATTTTTGATGAACAGCACATGTTTCTCATCCTGCATAAAAGGCAGTGAATCTGCCATGTTCCCCAGTACCTGCTGCGATTTATAGCCAAATATTTTTTCGGCCTGCTCAGGCCAGCGCACCAGGGCCAGCTCTTTGTTCCATTCCAGCACGGCCAGGGGCGTGTTGTTAATGTGGAAGGAAAGCTTGCGGTAAGTATCGGTAAGCGCGCGGGTTCTATCGCGTATCTTATCTTCGAGCTGTTCGTTTATCGATTCAAGTTCTGAATTGTAATGTTCTATAAGCTTATTCGCATCCTGCAGTTCCAGGTTTTGCTGACGGATGATCTGATGCTGCTGTTCAATTTTTTCTTTCTGTCCCCTGATTTCCTCAAGACGCAGATAAAGCTGCTGATGTGCCTTGCGTTCACTCCGGAAACGACGAACATAGAAGATGGTAAAGATGATCAGCAACAACAGCAGCGGAACAGCCAACAATAATACCAGCTCCCTGATGCGAAGTTTATCCGAGGTCTCCTCCGCTTCTGCTGTCAGTTCCTTGATCGCATCATCTTTTTGCAGGGTTTCCAGCTCTGCCTGTGCAATGCTTAATTGTACTGCCCTCTCCTGATTAAAAGAACTATCTTTCAAGACAACAATACGGGAAAATACTTCCCCTAATGCTGCTGCTGTACCCCTAACCTTATAAGCATCGGCCAGTCCTAGTAAGGCTTCTATTTTCTTATTTACATTACCGATAGAATCGGCATAATAGCTTGCTGCAATGTAATGATACGTTGCCGAATCTGGCCGATTCATCGACAACCAGGCTCTGCCAAGTGAGCTATGGGAATTGAATAAACCAAGCTTGTCGTCAAGCTCTTTTTTAATCTTATAGGCTGTATAAATGTAGGGCAATGCTTTGCGGGGCTGCTCCAGATCGAGATAAAGGCTGGCCAGGTTAGAAGCAGCATAAGAAATGCCTACGGGGCGTTCACTTTTTTCACTTAAATCTTTGGCCTGTAAGTAATATTTTTCTGCTTCTTTAACATTGAGCATCCGCTGGGCCATGATACCCAGGTTGTTATAGACCTGCCCTATGCCGACCTCGTTATTTTCCTTTTCATATACATCCAGCGCTTCCTGAAAATAGATTCTGGCCTGGCTGTACTGATTCAGGTGATGATAGATCAGGCCTAAATTGTTGAGGATTGTTGCTTTCTGGTGTGGGGTAAGCGACTTTCTGCCAAGGCTGTAGGCCCGGTTAAACTGAGAAAGTGCTTTCTCATAGTTTGCGGTTTTTAGATAGACACCGCCAAGATTGTTATAAATTCGAACGGCCAAATCACGTTCTGCCAATGCTGTGGTAATTGCAAGGGCCCTGTTGAAATTCAAAACCGCTGAGGCAAAATCACCGGTACGCACATGTAAATCTGCCTGCGCTTTCATGGCCTCGGCAATACCCAGGCTGTCTTGTGCGCGGCTGGCCGCCATCAGCATGGAATCAGCAAACTGACGGGATTTTACCAGGTCGGTGCGCTGGTGTTCTGCGGCTTGTTGCTGGTAATAGGCAAAGGTATTGGGCAGTGGTGTAATCTCTCCTGCTATGGCGGTTAAAGCCACAGCACATTGAATCAGCAAAAGGCCGATGACTACTGAGGATAATTGTTTACCGGAAGAAAATAATTTCTTTGGCCCTTCCACCACTAATCCTAACATTTAACTGCTTAATCAGGATAAATCAATGGGCTAAATTATAAAAAAACACTCGGTAACACATCAAGGATGTAGTGTTATTTGCATTTTTTGGCACAAACTTATTAAACATTGTGTTTTGTTTGAGATTTCTATTTGACGCCTTGCAAAGAAGATCAAAGATAATCGCTACCTTTGCGGCGCTATTTCATAAGCTTGTATGTTAAATAACTCAATTCGCAATATTGCAATTATTGCGCACGTAGACCACGGTAAAACTACTTTGGTTGACAAAATTATTCATTATTCTCACCTCTTCCGGGATAACCAGGCAAGCGGAGAGCTTATTCTGGACAGCAACGACCTGGAACGTGAACGGGGCATAACCATTCTTTCCAAGAACGTATCTGTTACTTATAAAGGGGTGAAAATCAATATCATCGATACACCGGGTCACTCCGATTTTGGAGGTGAGGTAGAGCGGGTATTGAAAATGTCTGACGGGGTGCTCCTGCTGGTAGATGCCTTTGAAGGCACAATGCCACAGACACGATTTGTGTTAAGCAAAGCACTTGCCCTGGGGCTAAAGCCTGTTGTTATCATCAACAAAGTAGACAAGCCAAACTGCCGGCCCGATGAGGTACATGAGCAGGTCTTTGATTTGATGTTTAACCTGGACGCTACGGAAGAACAGCTGGAGTTTAAGACCTTGTATGGTTCTGGCAAAAATGGCTGGTTTTCTCGTGACTGGCGTGAGCCGTCTCCGGATATCGCTCCATTACTGGACACTATTCTGGAAGAAATTCCTGCACCGCCTATTCGGGAAGGAGTACCCCAGATGCAGATCACTTCGCTAGACTATAACGCATTTGTGGGTCGTATTGCCATAGGTCGTATTTGGCAGGGATCGCTTAAAGAAGGCAACCAGCTTGCTTTAACCAAGAAAGATGGCTCTGTTAAGAAAACCAGAATCAAAGAATTGATGGTTTTCGAAGGCCTTGGCCGTCAAAAAGTAACTGAAGTGCCTTGTGGCGACCTTTGTGCCGTAGTAGGGCTGGAAGATTTTGAAATTGGTGATACCCTTACCAGTGCCGAAAATCCTGAGCCCCTGCCCCGTATTGCCATCGATGAGCCTACCATGAGTATGCTCTTCACCATTAACAATTCGCCTTTCTTTGGTAAAGAAGGTAAATTCGTTACCTCGCGCCACCTGCGTGACCGTCTGTATAAAGAGACTGAGAAAAATCTGGCACTGCGCGTACAGGAAACTGATACAGAAGATAAATTCCTTGTCTTTGGCCGTGGTGTGCTGCACTTGAGCGTACTCATTGAAACCATGCGCCGCGAGGGCTACGAGCTTCAGGTTGGTCAGCCTCAGGTCCTATACCGCGAAATAAACGGTCAGCGTAATGAGCCTATTGAGTTGCTGGTGGTGGATGTTCCCGAATCAAGTGCCGGTAAGGTAATTGAGCTGGTAACGCAGCGTAAAGGCGAGCTGAAGGTAATGGAGCCAAAAGGCGACCTGCAGCACCTTGAGTTTGAAATTCCTGCCCGAGGCATTATAGGCCTGCGTAATAACGTACTTACAGCAACCAGTGGCGAGGCAATCATGACCCACCGCTTTCTGGAGTATCAACCATACAAAGGAAATATTCCGGGTCGTAGCAACGGCTCGCTGATCAGCAGTGAAATGGGTAAAGGCACTGCCTATGCCATTGATAAACTGCAGGATCGGGGCACTTTCTTTGTGGACCCGGGTGAAGAAGTATACATTGGCCAGGTAATCGGCGAAAATAGCCGTGACAATGACCTGGTGGTGAACATACAGAAGGGCAAAAAACTAACCAACGTACGGGCCTCCGGTACCGACGACAGTGCTAAAATTGTTCCAAAGAAAAACTTCTCCCTTGAAGAAGCACTGGAATACATCCAGAAAGATGAGTACGTAGAGGTAACGCCAAGAGCGATCCGTATGCGTAAAATCTACCTGGATGAAAACGAACGCAAACGCCAGGAAGCAAAATTTAGAGATTAATCTTTTCCAGGCCTTAAAACATAAAAATCCCCTGCTGTAAACAGCAGGGGATTTTTTGTTTATGCTATTGCAGCAAGCCGGTTACTCGCTTGTCGCCACCTTGGTTTCTTCTTCTTCTTTTTCGGCAGTCCTGATTTCTTCACCATCATTCAAGCGCTTGCTGACCACAACATAAGGGCCGGCCACTACCTGCTGGCCGGGCTCCAGCCCTTTGGTCACTTCAATGAATTCAAAATCACTGATGCCGGTTTGGATCTCTACCTTCTTGGCTTTACCCTCCGATGCCATAAATACAACCTCCTTCACCTCTGCATTACCGGTAGGCAAAGTTTTAGGGTTTTCATTTGCATCATCTTCACCACCAACCCGCTTTGGAGAAGATTCATCGCGAGTAGTCACCGAAGCCAGCGGCACAGATAAAACATTCTCTTTTTTATTGGTAATGATCTCTACACTGGCGGTCATGCCCGGACGGAAAGGGGCAGCTTTTCTTCCGCTGGTAAGCAGGTCACCATAAGAATCGTTCAGGATGCGGATCTTAACTTTAAATTCGGTTACTGCATCGGGACTCACCTTTGCATTGGCCGTATTGGCTATGGCCGTCACCACCCCTTTAAATTTCTTATTCTGATAGGCGTACGCATCAACATCGATGATGGCTGTGTCAGCAATACTTACCCGGATAATATCATTTTCATTCACATCTACCTGTACTTCCATGCTGCCCAGATCTGCGATCCGAAGCATTTCAGTACCGGCCATTTGCGAGGTACCTACCACACGCTCGCCTTTCTCTACGTCCAGCTTAGAGACAATACCGCCCATGGGTGCGAATACAGAAGTGAGGTTTAGATTTTCCTGTGCTTCGCTAACAGTGGCACCGGCACTTTCTACCTGATAGCGTGCGGCCTGCACACCTTGCTTTGCAGCTACCAGGTCTTGCTGCGCAACGCGGAAGTTTAATCGGGCCTGCTCAAACTCAGCATCAGAGATCACGCCTTGTTTATGCAGGGTCTCATTCCGCTCAAATTCGCTTTTGGCCCGCTCCAGCTGAGATTCTGCCTGAGCTATGCGGCTTTGCGCAGAGGCCAGGTTCGCCTGACGCTCGTTATAATTTGCCTTTGTTCTAGAAAGCGCAGACTGAAAGTTATCAGGCCTGATCTTCAAAAGTAGCTGCCCTGGCTTTACTGAATCGCCTTCTTCAACATATAATTCGGTGATTTCACCTGGCACGTCCGGACTTAATTTTACTTCTGTCTCAGGCTGAATCATACCACTGGCGCCTACCTTTTCGGTGATGGTACGCCGGCTTACTTCTGCCAATTCAACTTCTACACCTTTAGGAGCACCAATCCATCCCTGTGCTTTGGCAACTAACAACAAGGTGATAATCAGGACGCCAACAACAGCAAGTGTAATATAGAGGGAGCGGTTCGATTTTTTCTGTTTTACAGCCATGATGATGGTTTATTCAAAAGATAAAGGGTTACCCATATAGAAATCAAGCACTTTTAAACGGAATACATAAGTGTATTTCGCCTGAGAAAGCTCTGCACGTGCGCTATCCAGGTTGTTTTTAGCAAAGGTATAATCGTAGGTGCTTATGGCACCTACATCGCGCCTGGTTTCGGCATTGCGGAAGGCGAGCTCAAGTGCCGCCACCTGTTTTTCCAGTGCAGCATACCGCTTGGCAGCAGCACGGGCATCTGCATAAGATTGCTCTATGCTGGTGCGTAATTCATTCTTGGCACTGATCAGCTGCAGGTCTGCATTCCTGGTTTCAATTTTTGCCAGGCCGACCTGACTGCGCGCCTGATAGTTATTGAAAATAGGAATATTTAAGTTAAAGCTGATGTTTTCTCTTCTGTTAAAATCGATCTGTCTTCTAAAAGGTATTTCACTAACAATTACCTGGGTGTTAGGCTGCGTAGAAAAAACTTTCTGCGCAGGATCGTTTTGAAGATAGCCTATTTCAACCTCCACTGTTCCATCATTGAAAAATTGCTGGTCGGCGCCAATGCTGGAATATTGTGTGGTAATGTTACCACTCACACTGAGGGTCGGATACATGGTACCTTTTGCTGCCTGGAGGCTAAACAGACTTCCCTTCTGGCGGTTTTGGGCTGCCTGAATTTCCGGCTGGTTGGTGAGGGCAATGTTATAAATCTCCTCGGCGCTGGTGGTTGTTAAAGCCAGTCCTGACATATCCACTTCAATAGGCTCAATTTCAATCTGTTGAGTAGCCGGGAGCTGGAGTGCCTGCAATAAGCTAAGCCTGGCAATTTCCAGGTTGTTATCTGCGTTGATGGATGTTACTTCATCGGTAGCAAGTTGTGACTCCACATCATATAAATTAGCCTGTGGCAAAGAACCAGCTTCTACTAACCGCTGGGTACGTTCTCTTTGCTGCTGAGAGGTTTGCACCTGCAACCTGGCAATGGAAGCCAATTCCTGGTTCAGTAGTACCTGCAGATAAGCATTGGTAACCTGAAGCCCAACCATATTCTTAGCACTGCGGGCATCATCCCTAGCCGCCTGCAAGAGCGCATACCGGGCCTTGATCTGGTTATGGACCTGGAAACCGGCAAAAATATCTACAGAACTAAATAAGCTGAAATTATTAAAGCGGATGGGGTCAGTAGTAAACTGGTTGGTGAAGGGGTCGATAGAACGGCCAAAGGCATAACTGTGGGTTGCTTGTCCATTCAGCGACGGTACCCGGTTAAGCTTAGACTGTAAATAATTAATTTCGCCGGTTTCTACCTGCAACTGACTTTGCTGTACCTGAATATTATTATTCCAGGCATATTCAACGGCCTCCATCAGAGACCATGGGCCATCTGGTACCTGTTGTACTGTTTCCTGTGCAAATGCACCCAGAGAACTGCCTAGGGCGAGCAGCAGTAATGAAATCTTTTTCATATCAGTTAAAAATCTATGTCCGGAATATAAATCACTTCAGTAACCCAGTCCAGATGTTCCAGGTATTGTTTTACAATAGATTGAATGCCCGAATCCATTTCTATCACCAGGCAGGCCAGGTCATTTTTGCCTTTGCGTGATACCGACATGGTGGCAATGTTACAGTTGTCGTTCGCCAGCACGCTGGAGATAAAGGCAATACTACCAGGTACATCACGCGCTTTGATCAGTAATGTATGGAGCGCTGCACTAAAATTAGCAGTAAATCCATCTAATTTGGTAATATTAATAACACCACCACCCAGGCTCTCCCCTACCACTTCCACCTGCTGATCGCCTTTCTTCAGTTCCAGCTTTACTGTGTTCGGATGCAGCGTAGAGGCATTTCCAATGGAACGGAAGTTATACACAAGCTTCTGTTCCTTTGCCAGGTCCAGTGCCTCCCTGATCCGGGCATCATCAGTTTTATAATCCATAAGCCCTGCCAGCACAGCCCGATCGCTGCCATGTCCTTCATATGTTCGGGCAAAAGAGTTATAAAACGTTATCTTTGCTTCATCTGGTTGACCGCCCAATATGCGGCGGGCTACCCGTCCTATGCGCACCACCCCGGCGGTATGGCTGCTACTGGGTCCTATCATTACGGGCCCAATCATATCGAAAATGCTGCTTTTGTCTGACATAGTGCTTTCATTACAATGCTAGACAAATATGAGGAAGGATTGCATGATTTCTTTATAAATGGTTAAATACTTATATGAATGCATTGCTGAATGGAGAAAAGTTGTCTAATGACCAGGCGAGCTCCATTTTAAACCGTGGTTTTCGCTATGGCGATGGCTGCTTTGAAACACTTTTGGTAAAAGATGGCATAAGCCCATTGCTGCAAATGCATGAGGCAAGGCTAAAAAAAAGTCTGGCAGTGCTGGGTCTATCGCTACCGGGCGAGCTATCCCTTTCTGCCCAAATAACACATGTATGTGGAAATGCAAATGGCTGGCAAAGGGTAAGATGCTGGGTGTGGAGAGCGGGGGGTGGTTTATATACACCCCAAAGCACAGACGTTCAGTTTCTGGTTTCTGCCGAGCCTTGCGAAGCTCCAAAGCTGGTAAAAAGGCAAACGGTTTATATAGCTGAGGAGGTAAAGCTTATGCCTTCGCGCTGGTCATTTATTAAAAGCATCAGTGCGCAACCCTATGTGATGGCAGGCCTTGAGAAAACAGCCAGGGCTGCAGATGAGCTAATTCTGCTAAACCACCGTGGAGAAGTGGCAGAAGCCACGGCCGCCAACTTATTCTGGAAAAAAAGGGGCCGTTGGTACACGCCTGCTCTGGAAAGCGGTTGTGTTGCGGGTGTTATGCGCAGCTGGTTCCTGCGCAAACTGCTGGAGAAAGGTAAGCCTGCCTTTGAAGTACTGGCAGCACAGGACGAACTGAAGCATGTAGACCAGTTAGTTTGCACAAACGTGGCAGGACTGCAGGTAATTGCAGGCTTAGAAGATAAACAGTACAATCAAGATATAGGTGAACTATGGGATCTGGTACC
>JASLAE010000312.1 GCA_030147305.1 Cesiribacter sp. | reverse complement strand
ATACTGCCTCCACGCTTTATCATGCAATTCCCTATAAGATTGCCAAAATACGCCTGCAGGTCCTTGACCACTGTGCCATTTTCGTGCTTATTGCTGGCACTTATACGCCCTTTACGCTCGTAAGCCTGAAAGGGCCCTGGGGCTGGACACTCTTTGGTATTATCTGGGGGCTGGCAGCATTGGGCATAGTCTTTAAATTATTCTGTACAGGACGCTACGAAAAACTCTCTACTGCCATTTACATTGCGATGGGCTGGCTGGTACTTATCGCGCTTAAACCACTTATTGCGGCACTATCGTTACAGGCTTTTGGCTGGCTGCTGGCAGGGGGGATTTTATATACAGCTGGCACCTTTTTCTATCATCGGGAGCAAATACGCTTTTCGCATGCCATCTGGCACTTGTTTGTGCTAGGAGGCAGCATCTGCCACTTTGTGGCCGTAATGCTGCAGGTGGTGCCCCGTCTGTCCTTTTAGGGAAGGAGGAAAAGAAGATAAGCTACTGTGCCGGTTCGTTTCCTGTTGCAGGATGTACTACCTTAGCAGGGCTGTTCATCTGCTGTAGTCTTATGCGTCTTGTTCGCCACCCTGTACTCTGCAACTACTATGTAACCTATCGTTGCAATGCCCGCTGTGGCTTTTGCGATATCTGGGAACGGCCTTCGCCTTATGTAACTCCAGAACAGGTGGCAGAGAATCTTAGGCAGTTACGCAAACTTGGGGTAAAGGTGGTTGATTTTACAGGCGGCGAACCGCTCCTGCACCGCCAGATCGATGAACTGCTGCGCCTGGCGAAAAGCATGGGCTTTATTACAACACTTACCACCAATACCCTTTTATATCCTAAATGGGCGCAGCGGATCAAGGGCTTGGTGGATATGCTGCATTTTTCCCTCGATTCTCCACACAAAGAAGAGCATGACGCCAGCCGTGGCATTGCTTGTTACGATTTTGTGCTGGAAAGCTTATCGGTAGCAAAAGCTTTGGGGGAGCGACCCGATATTTTGTTTACCGTAATGGAAAACAATGTGCACCAGATAGAGGAGGTGTACGAACGCTTTTGTCGCTCCGACAAGCTGGTGCTAATCCTGAATCCGGTATTTGATTATAACCAGGTAGAGACGGGAGGCGGCTTGTCCGCAAGTAGTTTGCAGGCGCTGAAGCAATGGGGACGTAAGCCGGGGGTCTATCTGAACGAAGGTTTTATTGGTCTGCGGCAGGATGGTGGCAACAACATTAAGCAACCCGTATGCCTGGCGGGCAGCACTACGGTGGTAATATCACCCGACAATAAACTGATACTCCCTTGCTACCACCTTGGACTGAAGGAATTTCCCATAGAGGGTCAATTGTACTCGCTGTACCAATCTGCAGAAGTGCAGGCATTAATTCAGCAGGAGGGCCGCTTGCCGGAATGTCAGGGCTGTACCATCAATTGCTATATGCAACCTTCCTTTGCGGTTAACGTGAATAAATACTTCTGGCAAGCCTTACCCAGCACGTTAAAATATAATATGCTAAAGGGTACCTGGCGGGGGCTGCTAAGAGGCATTGTCCACTAACAGGTACTTCTACATAAGCGCCAGCGCATGCTCGTGAAACCAGGTAGTCAAAACGTAGGAAAAAAACAGAAGTTTGCTGATTTAATTAGCCTCTATTGGGTATATTTGCGCCAAATTAGTTCTTAAACCGATTTTAAGAGAAATACATGAGTTCAGTAATTATTACCGCTATCGTAGCATTTGCAGTCGTCATATTGCTATTGGTACTAATACTATTGTTTGCCCAGTCTAAGCTGGTGCAATCTGGTGATGTACGCATTGTAGTGAATGGCGACGAAAGTGAGCCCATGGTTGTATCGGCAGGTAGTACACTGCTGAGCACCCTATCGGCCCAAAAAGTGTTTTTGCCTTCTGCCTGTGGTGGTGGTGGTACCTGTGCCATGTGCAAATGCGTGGTAGAAGAGGGTGCCGGTGAAGTTCTGCCTACAGAAGTAGGACACCTGAGCCGTACCGAACAACGCGAAAATGTACGCCTGGCCTGCCAGGTAAAGGTTAAGAACGACATGCGTATTCGCATACCGGAAGAAATTTTCGGTATCAAGAAATGGGAATGTGAAGTGGTATCGAACTTCAACGTTTCTACTTTCATTAAGGAATTTGTAGTAAGGTTGCCCGAAGGCGAAAGCATGCACTTTGAGCCAGGCGGTTATATCCAGATTGACGTGCCGGTAACTACGGTAGAGTTTAAGGATATGGACATTACACCTAAGCCTGAACTGAACCACAAGCCGGATGTATATCAGTCCGACTGGGATAAATTCCAGATGTGGGGGCTGAGAATGGTCAACGAAGAGCCGCTCTTCCGCGCGTATTCCATGGCCAATCACCCGGCAGAAGGTAACATCATTATGCTTACCATTCGTATTGCCACTCCACCCTGGGATCGTGCCAATAATCGCTGGATGGATGTTAATCCTGGTGTTTGCTCTTCTTATGTATTCGCACGCAAGCCTGGCGACAAGGTAACCATCTCTGGTCCTTATGGTGAATTCCACATCAATCCAACACAGCGCGAGATGATCTATATTGGTGGTGGTGCTGGCATGGCCCCACTACGTTCCCATATCTTCCACCTGTTCCATACAGAGAAGACAGATCGTAAAGTAAGCTACTGGTACGGCGGACGTTCTAAGAAAGAGCTCTTCTATACCAACCACTTCCGTAACATCGAGAAAGATTTTCCGAACTTCAAATTTTACATTGGCCTTTCTGAGCCGTTACCGGAAGATAACTGGCAGGTAAAAAAGAGCCTGGACGACAGCGGTGATGGTTACGTAGGCTTTATTCACCAGGTGCTGTTCGACAACTACCTGAAGAATCACCCAGAGCCAGATGAAGTTGAGTACTACCTCTGCGGACCTCCAATGATGAACGCAGCAGTACTGAAAATGCTGGACGATATGGGTGTTCCCAAAGACAATATCCGCTTTGACGACTTCGGTGGTTAAGTAAGTGGTAACAATAAAAGAAGAGCCTCTCCATTAGGAGAGGCTCTTCTTTTATTTTAAAAGGGTATTCGCTATAACTGGGTTAAACTATAAGGGGGGTGGGCAAATACCGGCCTTGCACTGTGCATTGATCGATATCCGGCTTTTTTATTCTGCCTGTTCTAATCCGTCTACATCATTGCCTGTCAGCAGCTGAACATTTCGGGTTATTTTTTCTATGGGCCAGTCCCACCAGCGAATGTTGAGCAGGCGCTGAATATTCTTATCGCTGAAGCGTTTGCGGATAAGGGTGGCAGGATTACCGGCAATGATAGAGTAGGGGGGCACATCCTTTGTAACGACTGCATAAGCGCCAATGATGGCACCATCACCTATGTTAATTCCGGGCATGATGGCGGCTTTGTATCCAAGCCACACATCGTTACCAATAACTGTATTGCCTTTCGCAGGATAGGATTTGCCTTCCATGGCTTCCTGCCATCCCTGCCCGAAAATAGCAAATGGGTAACTCGATATTGAGTTGGTCAGGTGGTTGGCACCATTCATGATAAACTGGACATCTGAAGCGATCATGCAGAATTTACCGATGATGAGCTTGTCACCTGTGAAATCGAACAGGTAACGAACATTTTTTCTGAAATTATCTACACTCCTAAAATCATCATAGTAAGTGTAATCGCCTATGCTAATATTAGGCGCCTTGATGATGTTCTTCAGAAAGCACAGCTTATCGTAGTGTTTCAACGGGAACGCGGTGGCGGGATCTGGACCTTGCATAAGAGCGTTGCATTAGGAAATGTGCATAATAAATCAGCCTACAAGTTAAAAATTAATGGGAGAAGAATATTTATAAATATCTCGAAAACAATACATTGGCTTTGGACATTTTCTGCCACCAATTGTTCCCGGGCAATGATCCTGCGCCGCCCGTTAAATGTCTGGAAGCAACGACAATCTTCTTTAGGATTACATTGCTGATTTAGTTCTCAGGAAAACTGAGGCTAAGAAAGAAATGAATAAAAAACCTGACAGCCCTTGTATGCATGCGGGCTGAATTTTCCTTTTACGATTGGGTACTTTTAGCGTTGTTTTAAGCAGCACCATTCCTGTCCGCCTAATGCCATAATGAAAATAAAGCAGTAGCTGAACAATAGTCCATAAACTTATT
>JASLAE010000299.1 GCA_030147305.1 Cesiribacter sp. | reverse complement strand
TTTTACACGCTTGGTTCTATTTTCATTGAACAAGATAGGATTGCTACCCACCATGTCTACTTTGTAGCCTGCCGAATCGAGCTTTTCCCATAACCAATAGCGATAGCTTAGTTCCTTTATGCTATCGCCTTCAACTTTTCCCTGGGTAATGGAGTCGCCAAAGGTGAGCACCTTAAAGGTGCGTGGCTGGCATGAAATGAACAAAAACACTAAGAACACAACAGAAATTTGCGCGTGTATTTTCATACGGATGTTAATTCGATTAAAGCACAGCATAATTTAATAGAGGTTTCTTGCATCCAGACCGGTTCCTTTTTGCTGTAGAGGAAAAGCCCTTAGTTAAGGATCAACCTAAAATCGGGGATCATACATCCATACTCGTGCAGCTCTCCATTTACATAATCACCTGCAAAAGTATACTCCCCGATAGGCTATCTTCACTAAATGATGTTACAGCATTTGCAGAAGAAAACAAGTATGATCCATCCCCATTGTTTTTCATTGTGAAAGTAGAACCATTAGGAACAGAACTCACGCTTTAATAAACTCCATCATTACTGATTCCTATTTTATTTATTAAAAGATAATAGTATAGAAGCGAATGAAAAAATGGCTTTTTGAAAGTTCCAAAGCATCAACAATAATGAATTCATACAAGAGGGTTATCCTGTACTGTCCTGCTATTCCTATATAAATTTTTGGAGTTGTAAATACAAGGTTTTTAGTAGTAATTGATGTTTGAAACAAGCATATTAGCTAATTCAACAGTCTCTGTTTTAAATCAATAACTACTAATGAAGTATCAGTTTATCCTGGCATTTTTATTCATGAGCTTTGTTGCCCAGGGACAAAAGCTTACTGTTTACGACCTTACGGCAGAACATAAAACGAACCCGATTGGAATTGAGGAAAAAGCGCCTCGCATGAGCTGGAAAATTAACGGGGCCGGTAAAAATATCTTACAAAATGCTTATGCGATTCGAGTGGCAACAGCCCCGGATTTTTCAGCAAAAAGCCTGGTATGGGAATCCGGAAAGATAAACGCAGATGAGTCTATTCTACAACCTTACGGGGGACCGGCATTAACATCAGGTAAAAGATACCACTGGCAGGTGAAGGTTTGGGATAACCAGAAGCGCGAATCGGCCTGGAGCCCTGCTGCCTACTGGGAAATGGGCCTGCTGAATACCGCTGACTGGAAAGCGCAATGGATTGAGCCGACGCAGGATACCACCAGAGGTTTGCCTGCCAGAATGCTGCGCAAAGATTTTACCCTTAACAAACAGGTAAAAAATGCCAGAGCGTATGTTACCAGCCATGGCATGTACGAGCTTAGGCTGAACGGCAAAAAAGTAGGCGATCAGGTACTGATGCCCGGCTGGACAAACTACAACGAACGGTTGCAATATCAGGTATACGATGTTACACCCCTGTTGCAGCAGGGAGCAAACGCTGTAGGGGCCATGCTGGGCGATGGCTGGTACCGTGGCTCTATCAGCAATAATATCTATGGAAAAGTTTTAGGCCTCCTGTGCCAGCTGAACATTACCTATGCTGATGGTTCCGAAGAAACTATTATAACGGATGGAAGCTGGAAAGCAACGATGGAAGGCCCCATTGTGATGAACAGCATCTATGATGGCGAGAACTATGATGCCCGTAAAGAACTTAGGGGATGGGATAAGCCCGGATTTAACGAGAACAGCTGGAAAGCAGTAACTGTAGCCAAGTATCCTGAAGATGTGCTGGTGCCAACCGAAACTGTTCCGGTAAAGAAAATTCAGGAGCTGAAGCCGGTAAAGATTTTCCGTACCCCCAAAGGAACGCTGGTGGCCGATCTGGGCCAGAACATGGTAGGCTGGATCAGGCTGAAGGCAAAGGGCCCGGCCGGCACCACCATCACCATAAAGCATGCCGAGGTGCTCGATAAATGGGGTGAATTCTATACCGAAAACTTAAGAAGCGCCAAAGCCACCATGCAATACACCTTAAAAGGTGGCGGTACCGAGGAGGTTTATGAACCCCACTTTACTTTTTTTGGCTTTCGCTACATATCAGTTGAGGGCTTTCCCGGCGAATTGCGCCCGGAGCACATTACGGGTGTAGTAATACATTCAGCAATGGAACCAACAGGCACTTTCGAATGCTCGAACCCACTGGTAAATCAACTGCAGCATAACATACAGTGGGGGCAGAAAGGAAACTTTGTAGATGTGCCCACTGACTGCCCGCAGCGTGACGAACGCCTGGGCTGGACAGGCGATGCGCAGGCGTTTAGCCGCACCGCAGCCTTCAATATGGACGTAGCTGCTTTTTTCACGAAGTGGCTCAAAGATCTGGCAAGTGAGCAGTCTGCAAATGGCTCTGTTCCGCCTGTTATACCCAATATTCTGGGTGAGGCTGCAGCAGGTGCTGCCGGATGGGCCGATGCGGCAACCATTATTCCTATAGACATGTATCAGGTGTATGGCGACCGGCGGATTTTAGAGACGCAATATGAGAGCATGAAGGCCTGGGTGGAATTTATAAAATCGAATTCCCCAAACAACTTGTGGAATACAAACTGGCATTTCGGCGACTGGCTCTTTTTCAGGCCTGAGGATGATTTGGACGGCAGGGCTGCTGTAACGGACAAACATATGATTGCGCAATGTTTTTGGGCACATTCCACCAGCCTGTTGATAGAGGCGGCAAAAGTATTGGGGAAAACTGAAGATGTAACTCAGTATTCAGCGCTGCTGGAAAAAATTAAAGAGGCTTATCTCAAAGAGTATGTTACACCCAGTGGCAGGTTGGTATCGGGCACGCAAACAGCCTATGTGCTGGCTTTGAATTTCGATATGCTGCCCGAGCCCATGCGCACAGGTGCTGCCCAAAGGCTAGTAGAAAACATCAGGGATTATGGAAATCATCTTACTACCGGATTCTTAGGTACCCCCTATCTTAACCATGTGCTCACCCGCTTTGGGCATCATGAGGTAGCCTACACCCTGCTGCTACAGGAGAGCTATCCTTCCTGGCTTTATCCTGTAACAAAGGGTGCCACCACCATCTGGGAACGCTGGGATGGTCAGAAGCCCGACAGCACTTTTCAGAACAAAAGCATGAATTCCTTTAACCACTATGCCTATGGCGCCATCGGCGACTGGATGTACCAGGTAGTGGCGGGCATCAACATAGAAAAACCAGGCTACAGGCAGTTCAGCATCCGGCCCATTCCCGACAGCCGCTTAAGCTATGCCAAAGCCAGCTACCAGAGCAGCTACGGGCAAATAGCTTCGGCCTGGGAGGTCAAAGACAACAATATGACGATGAAGGTAACAGTACCCCCCAACACCACTGCCCTTATCACTTTACCGGGGGCTAAAGCAGAGAGTGTTACGGAAAGCGGTTCTTCCATCAGCAGCAAAAAAGCAGGATTTAAAAACATCAGCGCTACCGATGGCAATGTAACGCTGGAGGCAGGTTCGGGCGAGTATGTTTTTGTGTATCCGCTGGCCAAGAAATAAAACATATACCTGAGTGATGGATGATATACCCTTAGGGAAGCACTATACTAAACGTTTCTCCTTCGGGCTTTATCTGGGAAAACAGTTGTTTAGCATCTTTCAAAACCTGAAGCTGGATTCCTCCTTCTACACGTTTTACCAGTAGACTAAAATCAGCACCAAAGGCCTTTACATGCTCCAGGCTTACTGTTTCCCAACCTTTGGGCAGCGATGGCCTGCAGTCGAAAGACCGCAAGCCTGTGGGTGTTATACCCAGCATGCCTTCAATAAAAATTCTGCAATAAAGCGCACTTTCAGCTGCCAGATGGGCCTGTCCTCCCTCCGGAAAAGCTTCTACCGGATAAGGAACATGCTCACCCAACAGTCTTTTTTGGGAATACTGCTTTAGAAATTGATGTGCTTGATCGGCTGCTCCAACATTAAAGACCCCCCTGAAGGCATAGAGCGTGCCTCTGTCCCAGAACACTTCGCTTCCTGTGGTCACAGCAAGGCCATTTTCAGTCCACAGGCTGCTGAAGAGCGCATTGAGGGTGCCTTCTTTTCGCGTTTCTATTCCCATGACCAGGGGTAGCGCAATCCAGTGTCTAAGCTTATCGTGTCCTTCGAAATATTGATAGGTATCAAAACCTTCTACAGTAGCGCCAAAATGCTTTTCAATGGCCCGGGCCAGTTCATTAGCTTCCTGCTGCAGCCCCGCTACCAGTTCCTGGGGTTTGTTTAAAGATTTTGCCAGGGCAGCGGCGGCCTGTAGCCCGCCATAGGCTAAGGAAGAGGTAGAAAGGTTCGCATTGCCTGTTGGCAGTCTGCCTTCCATTTCATCAGATTCCGAAGCAATTATCCCATCAGCGGTTTTTCTTCTGCGGTTATATTCCAGGCTCCACGCAATTGCAGGCCAAAGGGCTTCAGCCTCTTTTTTATCGCCGTAGGCTAATAAAAATCTGGATGCCCCATAGGCATACATCGCTGCATCGCCCCGGTCATGTGAGCAGCAGGTGAGGGTGCCTTCCATCTCAAAAGAGGAAGGAATGCGCTCGTACGTATCATTCATTACCGTAGCAAACTTCTTGTAAGTATTCAGTGAAGCGATGTTGGCAGGTTCATATCCCAGATAAGGGAAAAAAGGACCGGCATACTCCACCTGATCGTTTGCCCAGATTCCACCGTAGTAGCTGTTGCCGCCCGGGGAATGTACAAGCCCCATTTTTGTTTCAAAAAGACTTTCGGAAGTACGGATCTTAGCCAGTGTAAAAAGGGTATTGTAGACTTTATCCGGCGTAGTTAACACCAGATGCTCTTTTACTTCATCGATGAAGCGTTTGCGTTTTTCTTCCTGTTCTTCCAGGCTTATGCCAGCTACACCCAGCTTATTTCCTTCGGCCACAAAATAGACAGCAAATGCCTTGCTGCCCTGCTTGGGTATCGTAAGACTTGTTTGGGGTGAAGTGAATACTCGTAGGTTATAAGCCCCATAAACACCCTCCGTAGCTTCTGTTGCTGTTGGTACTTTTGCCACTACCTTTAGTGTTTTGGATGAAAGATTGGTAAGCTCCCATTTTTCGATCAGGGCTGGCCTATCCATGGAAGGAAATATCTTTCTTATGATTTGCAGGTTATTGTCTTCCGACTGGTAAGTAATGGTCATGAAGCCATTGAGCTCAATGCCCGATACTTTTCGAGGCGTGAATGTTTTTCCGTTTACCGTAAAAGCAGGTAAATGCTCATCGGCAAAAGTCTTTTTCAGATAGGCGCGGTATTTGGCCCATTCCGGGTCTCCTTCTTTAAGCAGGGTTCTTAAAGTAGGCCAAATGAGATTTCTGCTAAGGCTAAGGTTTTTATCAGCATCAACTTCATAGCGTATAATAGCCGATATATGCCTGCCGCTCATTTCAAGGTGGTCCTGGTGAGGGAGCCTGCTTTCCTTTTTGATATTCCAGCGAACGCCATCCTGGTGTTGATTGATCTCCCACCTGCTGTTTTGCTGCGCAAGTACAGGTGCTAGTACAAACAGCCATAGCATGAATGAGCCTAGTATAATTCTGAGGTTTTCACCAACAGGGGCAGCATAAAAAAGGGTGTAAAGCATTGTGTAAAATATTGAAAAGGGTGGCTCGTATGGCTTACTCTGATAGAAAGTATAGTAGAATAGCCGGTGCCAGGAGGTATTTCCGGCACCGGCCATTCTGGCCCTTAAGCAAAAACTAATAAGGCAGCCTTTCTTTATTGGCGCAATAGAGAAACTTTGCCAAAAACGCGTGTTTTCTAGTTTTGTATCAACAGCTTGAAACTGGATTTTTTATGGTGCGCATCATTGAAAATAACATGGTATACGCCATTGGGCAGCACTGGCAGTGTAATTTGTTTTTGGCCAGTTCGAAGGTTTTTTTTAGATAGGCGCGGTATATGGCCCATTCTGGGTCGCCTGCTTTAAGTAAAGTTCTTAAGGTAGGCCAGATAAGATTTCGGCTAAGGCTAAGGTTTTTATCGGCATCAACCTGGTAGCGTATAATAGCCGATATATGCCTGCCGCTCATTTCAATATGGTCCTGGTGAGGGAGTTTACTTTCATTCTTAATATTCCAGCGAACACCATCCTGGCTTTGATTAATCTCCCACCTGCTGTTTTGCTGCGCATATGTAGGTGCTAGGGCAAAAAGCCAT
>JASLAE010000230.1 GCA_030147305.1 Cesiribacter sp. | reverse complement strand
AGCCGCAAAGATTCGCTATTGAAGATCTTTGGTTAGCGCCTTTTATGGATTTTATAAGGGAATTTTTTCATGACTTGAAACTATAACTAAACATTAGAAATAGGTTAAATTCAAGGTAAGTTCTCCAACTGCTCACCCAGGTCGTTAACGAATCAACTAATCCCGCTAACTACTCACCCACCATAGTATTAGCCTTTTTTGATGATTAATTTGGACAGCATCATTTGCCAATGGACTGGTTATTTTTTAACTGAAGAATAGCTTAACACTCTAAAATTCCAAGACCATGAACCTTTATCCATTAACTTCTTTGAGCCTGCAAAAAATCATGGGCCCAGCCCCCTGGACGCTTATCATCGCTTTGGTTGGTATTGTACTCGGCTCCTGCACCCCTAAAGCGGAAAAAGAGGAAACTTTACTACTTGGAAAAGTACCTGTTCTTGGAGATGTTCCACTATGTGGAACCGTGCAGTTTACAGATGGCTGTGGGGCAAGAATGGATACCCTGATTTCTTATGGACTTGCGCTTGTCCATCATATGACGTACACTGAAGCAGAAGCAGTTTTTGACAGGGTTATACAGGAAGAACCAGGCTGTTTTTGGGGGCACTGGGGTAAAGCACTTTCGTTTATTCATCCTGTTTGGCCCGATACGCCTAGTGAGGAACAACTTAAATTGGGACAGGAACTCTCTCAAACAGCTTTAGGCCTTGCTACAAAAGATAAGGAGAAGGTTTACGGAAAATCCCTCGCGGCTTTTTATGAAGGTGAGCTTACCAAAACAAAACAGGAAAGGCTGAAAAGCTATGAACAGGCCTGGGCAACAGCTTTCGAACAATTTCCTGATGACACAGAAATAAAGTCTTTTTATGCCCTGAGCCTGGTGGCTACCGCAGATCCTGGTGATAAAACCTATAAAAATCAGGTGAAAGCAGGCAGATTTGCAGAAGAAGTACTGCAGGTAATCCCTGATCATCCCGGGGGCTTTCATTATGCCATCCATGCCTATGATAACCCTGTCTTAGGCAGCAAAGCCATAGCCGTTGCCAATCAATACGGTAAGATTGCACCTGAGGTGCCGCATGCCCTGCACATGCCTTCCCATATTTATACCCGGCAGGGCATGTGGAAAGAATCCATTGACTGGAATAAGCGGTCGGCAAAAGCAGCATTAGCCAATCCGGTACAGGGAAGTGTTTCAATCCATTATTTTCATGCCCTGGATTATATGGTGTATTCCCATTTGCAAAGAGGGGAAGATAAGACAGCCAGAAGGATTATGGATAAGGTTATAAGGTTAGACGAACCCATGCAGAAACACTTTATAACCGCTTATGCCCTTGCGGCTCTCGAAAGCAGATATTTTATGGAGCGACAAGACTGGGAGGGAGCAGCAAAAGTAGCGGTAGGAGCGCATGGGGGTATTCCCTGGAATGAATTTCCTGAAAGCGAAGCCCTGATCTACTTTACGAAAGGTTTAGGTGCTGCACGAAGCGGACAGCCGAAAGTAGCGGAAACAGCTATACAAAAGCTGGAAGAGCTTCAACAAGCCAACACCAATCCATACTGGGCCAAGCAAATAGACATTCAAAAAAATACCGTTAAAGCGTGGCTCGCCTATGCCAGGGGTAATAAAAAAGAGGCACTAACCACCATGAGAGCTGCAGCAGCCCTAGAGGCCTCTACAGAAAAACATGCCGTTACCCCGGGTGAATTACTGCCTGCAGTAGAACTTTTAGGAGATATGCTGTTAGCCCTTAACCAGCCGGGAGAGGCCCTTCTCCAGTATGAAGCCGCGCTGCAGAGAAGCCCCGGCAGGTTCAACAGTCTCTTTGGTGCAGCACGTGCGGCAGAACTTGCCGGAAAGGAGCAAGCGGCAAAGAGATATTATGCTTCTATGATGGCACTAACTGCTGATGCAGAAATTCCCCTGCAGCAAAGGCAGGTAGCATGGGCCTATCTGGATAAAAAGTAGCTGGTTGTCTGCCCCTTAATTCAATCAAACCACAATCTAATGGAAAGAAGAAGCTTTTTAAAAACAGGCGCATTAGCAACAGGCGCCCTGATGATGCCTTTCAGTGTATGGTCAAAAGAAGATAAAATAAACCTGGCTATCCTGGGTACAGGCTGGTGGGGAAGAGACATACTGTTGCCGAACATTCTATCCTCAGGCAGGTTCAATGTGCTTGCCCTTTGCGATGTAAATGCGGATGCGCTTCAGAAGACTGCCGATGTAGTGGTAAAGGCAGGAAAATCAAAGCCCAAACTATACAGCTCTTACCTGGAAATGTACGAAGAGCCAGGGCTACAGGCAGTGGTGATTGCAACGCCTACCCACTGGCATGCCCTGCAGTTTATTGCAGCCTGCGAAAAAGGCCTGGATGTATTTCTGGAGAAACCTATCAGCTATGATATCCGGGAAGGGCAAAAAATGCTGGAGGCTCATAAAAAAGCCGGTAACATTGTATCAGTAGATTTCCCAAGGGTAATGTTCGATACAAACGAGCAGGTAAAAGCGTACATCAACAGCGGAGCTGCTGGGGAGATTTTACAGGTGAAGGCTAATATTAACCACCATGAAGGCCTACGGATAGAAAAAGCAATCCCCAGTACTTTAGATTATGAAGCTTTCTGTGGCCCGGCCCCTAAAGTAAAGTATATGACAAGTCCTGATGGTGATTCCTGGGATTGGAGAGGTCAGCATGCTTTTAGCAGGGGAATTCTGGTAGACTGGGGAATCCACTACATTCATAACATCAGAAAAGTCTTAGATCTCGGCCTGCCGACCAGTATTGCTGCCATCGGGGGTACTGTTAAAAACTTCTCTCACGAGAATCCTGATTATCTGGATGTAAAGTTTGATTTTGATGGAAAACCTGTTCACTGGTCGCACAAGACCTGGGGGTATACCTCAGACAGGCCTGAAACCAATATTGGTGTTTACTATTACGGTGAAAATGCCACAATATTTGCAGGTGATATTGGCTGGGAGGTATATCCTGCAGATGGCGCTGCAAAAATTGTTCATGGAGACATCCGCTTCAATGCCGATCCTAGCTTTATGCCCAAGGCGATGAAGGCAATTGAAAGTTTATTCATTGAATTCGCCACGGCCATTGGTACACGCTCTGAGAAGGGGATTTCCATACCCCTGGAAGATGCCGCTAAAACCACGGCAGCAGTTAATTACGCCGATATTGCTTTTCTATCCCAATCTACGATTGCTATCAACAAGGATAGTATGGACATTATAAGAAATGATAAAGCCCATGCCATGCTAAAAAGGGAATATCGGGCGTCCTTCAGGCACCCCTTTTCTTAACAAGGTCTATAGCTGAGCCTGCCTATGGAAACCTCCATTGGTACTTTATTTTACAGTGACAAAGCCCCAATTGTTAACTAATTATTCGACTTTCCCAACTACTCACTCCTGGTAACAATAGTCTGCATCATTAGCAATTTAGAAAAAACAATTGGCCAAAAATGTCATCATGAAAACATCCCTCAGCTTTTCCCTTCTGATTCTTTTGGGCCTTGCCCTACCGCAGCAGCTGTTCGGTCAGTCCAGCATTGCCGGTAAGGTACAGGATGGTTTACAGAAACCTGTGGCGTATGCCAATGTGCTTTTGCTTAATAGAACAGACTCTTCCCTGGTGCAGGGGCAGGTTGCCAGTGAAACCGGCGGCTTTGTTATGGAAAAAGTAGCGCCTGGCCAGTACCTTATGGCGGTTTCCATGATTGGGTATCAAACACGCCATTCCTCCATTAGCATAGCCGATAAACCTAGGTATGAGGTAGGCATTATCAGCCTTGAAGAACACACCGAGGTGCTGGGTGAAGCGCTGGTAGAGGCACAGAAGCCGCTCTATGAACAAAAGATTGACAGGCTGGTGGTGAATGTGCAAAGCAGTATTACCGCTGCAGGAAATTCTGTGCTGGAGGTGCTCCGGAAATCCCCTGGCATTAATGTGAACCAACAAAATGGCTCCATTAGCATGAATGGCAAAAGTGGGGTTACGGTTATGATCAATGGCAAAATCTCCCGACTCCCGATCGATGCTGTCATACAGATGCTGGATGGCATGAGCGCTGCAAACGTGGAAAAGATAGAGTTCATCACCAACCCACCATCGAATTACGATGCAGAGGGTACCGCGGGCATGATAAATATAGTTATGGTTGAGAATGCCGATTTTGGCACCAACGGTAATTATGGTGCAATAGCAGGTGTAAATGGTGCAGAAACATTAGGAGCTAATTTTAACCTTAACCACAGAAGAAGAGCCCTGTCTTTCTTTACAGATTACTCTGTGCTATACGATCATAACAAGCAGTTTTGGGATAATAGACTCTATATTACTAATCCTGATTTCAATTCAGTATTTCATTCAATCACCAATCGTAGAGTGTATACTACTGTACAGAATTTCAGAACCGGGGCAGAAGTAACCATCAGCAAGAAAACGAGTGTTGGCGCACTGCTTACGTTTTACCAGAGGCATTTTAAACAAAACGCTCTTTCAGAGGTCAATAACCAAATAGCCACTGATTCATCACGCACTGCCACCATAGCCATTAGTGAGCTGAACAGATGGCAAAGCTTTACAGCTAATGTAAATCTTGATCACTCCTTCAATGGTAAGAACAGCCTGCGCTTAGATCTCGATATCCTGAATTACCACAACCTTAATCCCTCTGATTATCATAATGAATCTTATTATCCTGAAAGAGATCTAAACACACATCAAAAAATAGAGATCAGCAAAGAAACCCCCATACTTTTTAAAGTTGCTAATTTAGACTATACCTATCGCCCCAAAGCCGCTGTTAAGGTAGAAGCAGGAGTCAAAGGAGCATTGTCTACTTTTAAGAACGATGTTAAGGTTAATTACACCGAAGGAGGGCTACGAAGAATTGACCCGGAGCTTACAGTCCTGGCTGAGCTTGAAGAAAAAATCACTGCTGGTTACCTGTCTGCAGAGTGGAACATCAATAAATCTACCCAGCTAAATGCAGGCATGCGGTACGAGCACACCAGTACCTACATCAGTACACAGCTTGAAAAAGGGGTTGTTGACAGAAACTTTGGTAATTTGTTTCCCAGTGTCTTCTTCAGAAGAACCCTGAGCGATAGGGCAGAGATTTTTTTAGGCTATTCTAGAAGAATTACCAGGCCTACATTTAATGATATGGCTCCATTTGTCTATTTATTAGACCCAAACACTTTTTTTTCGGGAAATCCTGCCCTCAAGCCTGCGGTTACAGATGGGTACAACATGAATATCAGGATAGAGCAAGCTACAGTCACTTTCAACTATAGTGATTCAAAGAATGAAATAGCCAATTTTCAGCCTGAGCTAGACCCGATCACAGAAAGACAAACCCTCCGCTCGCAGAACCTGGAATACCAAAAGCTGTGGTCACTGGCTCTGTCTGTTCCCTGGGCTGTGACAAAATGGTGGGAAATACAGGGAAATGTAAATGCCTATTACCGTGATATTAAAACCAATCATCTTGAAAATAATCTAATACTAAGCTTGTATAACTACAATCTGAATCTGAACAACAGTATTAAGCTTCCTAAGCAATTTTCGCTGGAAGTGGCGGGATACTACGAATCGAACATGGTTTGGGGAGTATGGCAGTTTAAGCCACTGGGAGCCTTGAATGTTGGGGTTCAAAAGAAGCTTAAAAACAATGGGGGAACCATTAGTTTAGCTGTTGACGATGTGTTTCGAACGAATAACTTTACTTTTGAAACTCAGATTCCCGAGGCAAAGTCTCAAAGTTTTAGCTACGTAGATTTTCATAATCAAAGTCTCAGATTAACCTACACCAGAAGCTTTGGAAACAATAAATTGAAAAATGTTTCCATTAGATCAGGCTCTGAGGAAGAACGAAAAAGGGTACAATAGTACGGTTTCTGCTATACGGCGTTAATTGCACCCAACTGCAAAATATGATTTTATTTAAATTGAGCTTTGATCCCGGGCGCTGCGCCTGTACGGATCAGTGCCCACAGATCCCATCCTATTGCTATACAATAAGTCCCTCTCTGAGTAAACAGAGAGGGACTTATTTTTAGCTGAAGTAGCTTCAATAAACGTAACGCTTCAACCCAGGATCAGAACATCCAGCTCAGGCTTAGTTGTGTGCGCCGCTTCGCCTCCGTGATCTGGTGTTCATTTTGCTGGGCCATTGGTAGCTGGTGCGTAGCACCCAGCGATACATTTTTGTAGTAGATGTTCAGGCCCAGGCTGGCAAAAAGAGCACCACCCCCTCCCTGCATTTTATGCGCATCATGATAGGTGTCGGCCTTTGCTTTTTCGTAGTACAAGCCGGCGCTTGGCAGCAAAGAGATCGCCCCGGCTTTGTGCCAGTAAAAGAGGTTGGCGGCGCCATTATACCTGTCGCCAAACCGGTACTCGTTTTGGCCCCTGCCATTGAAGCGGTACGTAAAGTCGGTGCTGATGCCAGCTTGTTTG
>JASLAE010000194.1 GCA_030147305.1 Cesiribacter sp. | reverse complement strand
GGCTACGCCTAAAGTGTAACTGTAGTTCCAGCTTGTCTGAAAGGAGCTGCAGCCCTGGTACATCGTTTTGCCGCTGTGTAATCAGCCCAAAGACTGCCGCTACCGCCTTGGCATAATTGAGTTTGGTCCAGCCCCCGCTCTGGTGTTGCATGGACAGGCTTGCATCTACCAGCACAAGCACCTGCAATTGTCGGGGCACCTCTGCCTGACGTACGTAAAGCCGCTTACTGCGGGCATACAGTTTCCAGTCCAGCAGCCGCAGATCATCCCCTGGCTGATAAGCCCGGTATTGGCTAAATTCCTGTTCTTCACCACTGCTGCGGCTGCGGTGCAGACCGCCTTCCAGCCGGTGCAGTGCAGTATTGGCAAAAAGCATCAGCCCCTTTGGCAGGTTCAGGAGTTCAGGCTTCAGCCAGGGCGACTCCCCCCTTTTCATGCCTTAGCCTCCTCCTTTAAAAGACGCTCTACTACTGTATCGGTGGTGATGCCTTCTGCCTCGGCACCAAAATTCAGCAGGATCCGGTGCCTGAGCACCGGCTTGGCTGCCCACTGGATATCTTCGGGTATAACTGAAAGGCGGGCATTCATCAGCGCATGGGCTTTTGCTGCCAGCACCAGGGCCTGCCCGGCGCGAGGGCCTGCACCCCAGCTTACCCATTCTTTGGCAAAAGCGTTTTTAGATTGTTCAGGCCGTGTGGATTGTACCAGCTGTGCCACCCATGAGAGCAGCGCCTGGCTGATGGGTAAATCCCGCACCATGCGCCGCAGACGCACAATCTCGGCTGCGCCCATAACAGGTTCAATGGCTGCCGCTGCGTTGGAGGTGGTGCGGCTCAGAATTTCAACTTCCTCCTGCAGACTTGGGTAACCCAACCGTATGTAAAGCAGAAAACGGTCAAGCTGCGCTTCCGGGAGTGGAAAAGTACCCGCCTGCTCCAGCGGATTTTGAGTAGCCAGGATCAGGTAAGGCTGCTCCAGTGCATAAGTTTTGCCAGACCAGGTGATATGACTCTCCTGCATAGCCTCCAGCAATGCGGCCTGTGTTTTGGGTGGTGTTCTGTTAATCTCGTCGGCGAGTACAATATTGGCAAAAAGCGGCCCCTCGTTAAAGATAAAATGATGATGTCCGGTCTGGCGATCTTCTTCCAGAATTTCAGTACCAATGAGATCGCCGGGCATCAGGTCTGGCGTAAACTGAATGCGCCTGAATTTCAGGTCCAGCGCCTCTGCCAGTGAACGCACCATCAGTGTTTTGGCAAGGCCCGGAACACCCTCCAGCAGCGCATGTCCTCCCGCCAACATGGTTACCAGCAGCTGGTCTACCACCACCTGCTGTCCAACGATTGCCTGGCCAATTGCCTTTCGCAAGTGAGGCAGCAACAGCGGAAGCTCCCGGAGGTCCTGTTCGGTATATTGTGCAGCTTGTTGCATAGTATAAATTAAGCAGTCAGGGCGTATATGATAATGTTCACCCCAAATTTAGTATTGTCTTCGGCCAGCCAGCGCTTGTTTCGATAATCATAATCCCACTCGCAGCCGTAATCTTTATTGCTGTACAGCACCCGTATTTTACCATCAATTTCTATGGCTTTTAAGTAATCGTGCACCAGGTCATCGCCCCAGCCGTTCAGCTCAAAACCAGTGGTGGGCGGCCCTTCTTCGAAGCGAAAAAAAGAGGTATAAAGCGGGTGAGTGTTCGGTATTTTTTTCAGCGCACCTTCGCCAAAAAGCTTTGCCATTTGCACTTCAAATGATTTGGCAAACAGCCCGTCAATGTCGTGGTTGCAGTCATCTACAAACACAAAACCACCCCTTTGCACATAAGCTTTGAAATTGCGAGACTCATCTTCGTCAAATTCTACCAGCTTGTGGCCACTCAGATAACAGAAGGGTGATTCAAAAAGCTGAGGGCTGTTCAGGGGTACTACCCGTTCCTGCGTATCGACTGGTATTTTGGTGTATTGCACCAGTGAGTGCATCAGATTGGAGGGCATGCGCTGGTCTACATTCCAGTCGCCGCTGTTGTATTGCAGGCGTGTAAAGAAAAATTTACTCATCGGTGCCTGGCGCCTCCTCTTCTTCTTCCGTTGTACCCGTAATGAGTAACTGGCCGTAAGGCCCATCTTTGGCAATGGCGATGCTATACCCTATTTTTTCAGCCAGGTCTATCAGCAGGTATTCTTTATTTCTGATGCTGATTGAAATGGTTTCATCATCCAGTGCTTCAACGCCGATATCCTCCGCCTGCAGTGCCTCAACAACTGACCACTCGTTTGCAAATTCCTTCATCAGCGGGGGCTGGTTCCCCTCTTCCAGAAATCTTTCTACATCGGCATCTGTCTCCGCAAGGGTACCGGTTGCGCAGAGAAAGCAGCTAAAGTCAATGCTTTGCTCATCGTCCTGCAGCAGATAGGCCCACACAGAAAATCCATCCCCTTCTATCACCATGGTTTTATCCAGGGTAGCAAGATGGTAAGACAAGTATAGATCGGCGTTCATAAGTTCTTGTTCATTAGTCAGACCGCATGCTGTAGCTGCGGCACTGCAGCAAGAAACAGATTATTCTTGCTTGTACGCTTAAAAATAAATTACAGCAATAAAAAAACTTGCCAGGCACAATCTTTCAACCCTTTTGTATGATGAAGTACCCTGGGGGATGGCATTCCTGATAACGGGCACAAGTTTCTTATAGCATTTTAAAGTTGTACAGACAGCCTATTATAGTTAAAAGCCCCTTCTGTATTAAGAGAAGGGGCTTCATATACTTCTCCCTAAGAAGTTACTTATACAGCATCAGACAAGCTGGTAAAGGTAAAGTCACGAATCTTCATGGGTGGCACCAGGTTACCATCTACCCTTTGGGGTTTACCCAGGGCTTCCAGGTTATTGAGCATGATCACCGGACTTTCGTTGAAGCGGAAATTTTTAACCGGATACATGATCTTGCCATTTTCGATATAGAAAGTACCATCGCGGGTAAGGCCGGTATAGAGCAGTGTTTGCGGATCTACCGCACGGATATACCAGAGCCGGGTAACCAGTACGCCCTTTTTGGTATCCTTGATCATCTGCTCCAGCGAGGCGTTTCCGCCTTCCATGACAAAGCGGGAAGGAGCAGGCAGTGCTTCTTTGCCCTGCTTACTCGCCCAGTAGCGGTCATAGAACATGTTTTTCACAACACCATTTTCCAGCCATAGTGTTTTTTTCAGGGGAATCCCTTCTCCCGACCAGGGTGAGAACGGCACTTCCGCATGCAAGGGGTCACTATAAATGTTGATTCGCTCATCTACTAACTTTTCCCCCATTTTGGTGCCACCACCTTTTTTAGACAGAAAGCTGCGGCCCTCATCTGCATTGCGGGCACCCATGCTGTACATCATGTTCTGGATAAGATCTGAGGCAGCAGCAGGCTCCAGGATAACGGTATATTTGCCCGGCTCAATGGCTTTAGCATTTTGCGAACGCAGTGCCTTTTCTATGGCAATCTGCGAGGCTTCTGCTGTGTCCAGCTTGCTGACATCATTATAATCACGGGTTACCCAGCCAGAACCGGTACCATCGCTCGTACGCATGGTAACTGTAAAGTCTACGCCACTGGTCTGGTTATAAGCAAACAGGCCTTTGGAATTCATCAGCGCACTAAAACCGGCAGAATCCTGCAGGAAGCCTGCAGCAGTAATATTTTTTTCCGCCGCCGGGTTGATGCTATTCGCAGCAAAGGTTGCCCGCATATCCGGAGTTATGTTGTCTGTACTCTTAAAATATGTTTTACCTTCCTGGTATTGCTGCGGCTCCAGGGCCCCCATAAATTCAGGGTTTTCGGGTGCCAATTGTGCCAACTCTTCACTGCGACGCACTACTTTCTCCAGTGAAGCATCATCGAATTCATTAATGGTGCTGGTCGCACTCTTTTTGCCATAGGAGCTTTGCACCACCAGGGAGGTGTTTTCTTCAGAGCCGCTGGTAGAAACAGAATTCCGGGCATAGCGGATGTTGCCGCCATTGCTCCCGCTGAGGTTCACCACGCATTCATCTGCTTTGGAAAAGCCAATCACCTTTTGCATCAGGGTGCGCGCCTCTTCTTTAGATAATATTGCCATTGTGTATTAGTCTTATGTCTTGAGTCATTATTTACAGTACAGTGTATAAGGGAAATGGTCTATAGAGTAAATTGGTATAATTATCTCAGTCATAGTACCAGATTACTTATACCCCTACGCGTGATCAGCTACCATCAGATATTCCTTGCGGTGTTGATTACGTTTACACCATTGAAGCGGGTGGTGCTGCTGCCATGCGATACTGCACTGATCTGTGAAGGCTGCCCTTTTCCGTCGAAGAAGGAGCCAAACAGGCGGTAATCACTTTTGTCGCAAATTTTGGCACAGCTGTTCCAGAATTCCTGGGTATTGCTCTGGTAAGCTACATCGTTTAGCATCTCGGTTACCTGTCCGTTTTTAATTTCATAGAACAGGGTGCCGCCAAACTGGAAGTTATAGCGCTGCTGATCAATAGAATAAGAACCACGGCCAATGATGAAAATACCGTCTTCCACATCTTTGATCATATCCTGCATGCTGTATTTTTCTGTGCCAGGCGCCAGACTTACATTTGGCATGCGCTGGAACTGTACGCTGCTCCAGCTGTCGGCATAGCAGCAGCCATGTGACTCATCATGGTTAAGAATATGTGCCTGATCCCGGATGGCCTGGTAATCTACCAATACCCCATCCTTCACAAGGTCCCAACGTTTTGTTTTTACACCCTCATCGTCCCAGCCTACCTGACCCAGGGAATGATCCTGCGTTTTATCGGCAAACAGGTTAACAATTTTGCTGCCGTAGTTAAACTTCCGGGTTTCCCACTTATCCAGGGTTGCAAAGGAAGTGCCGGCATAATTTGCTTCGTAGCCAAGCACCCGGTCAAGCTCCAGCGGGTGGCCAACCGATTCGTGTATGGTCAGGCCCAGGTGATCGGGATCCAGCACCAGGTCGTATTTGCCAGGCTTAACCGATTTGGCAGTCAGCATTTCTTTGGCCTGGCGGGCAGCAGAAATGGCATCTTCTTTCTGATCGTAGGAATTGCCATAGAAAATAAGGCCTGCAGGACCCTGAATCTTATCTTCTTTGCGGCCGCTCATATACTCCCAGCCCATACCCATCGGGGCACTTAGGGAAGCCCGGGTCTTGAATTTACCACTGGTCTCGTCGACAGCCGTTACAGTAAAGGTGGGCCAGATACGGTGTATATCCTGGTTGATATAAGAGCCGTCTGTAGAAGCAAAATACTTCTGCTCATTGACAAGAAAAAGGGCACTGTTAATAAAGTTTGCACCACCCGACATGGCAGCCGCGTTGGCACTCAGCAGCATGTCTACTTTTTCTGAAACAGGCACCTCAAAGGCATTTTTCTGAATGGGCGTACGCCACTCCTGCTCTCCCCAGCTTTTTACCGGTACAAGTTTTACAGGTTCCTTTTGAAGCTTGCCATTGGCTTTGGCAATGGCAACCGCTTGTTCAGCGGCTTTTTTAATAGCATCGGCAGTTACCTGATCGGTGGCCGCAAAGCCCCAGGTACCATTGGCAATTACCCGTATACCAACCCCGTAAGATTCAGTATTTACTGTGTTCTGTACCTTATCCTCGCGGGTAAAAAGATACTGGTTCAGGTAACGGCCAATCCGTACATCGGCATAACTGGCGCCACTGCTGCGGGCAGCATTAAGGGCAACATCGGCCAGTTCCTTGTGCTTTTTAGCATCGATGATGCTGTAGGGCGTATCCAAAGGAACTGACTTGCCAAACAGGTAGGTAGGGAGCATCAGCGCTCCGGCACCCATTCCTGCCAGCTGTAAAAAGTCTCTTCTTTTCATTATTTAGCAGTAAATTTCAGAAATTAGCTATGTGGGCGTTAGAAATAATCTTTCGCAGAAGTTTATTTCAATCTCTCAAAATACGTTGCCAGAAATTAATTACCAAATCAACAATACATTGAGGGGATGAATGGCAAAATTTTGCCTCCTAACGGCGTAAATGTGCTTCGCAAAATTATTCATGTCGACATGGATGCTTTTTTTGCCTCTGTTGAGCAGCGGGATAATCCCCAGCTTAAGGGGAAGCCGGTGGCCGTTGGCGGTAGCAGAGAAAGAGGCGTTGTAGCAGCCGCCAGCTACGAAGCACGAAAATTTGGTGTCCGTTCTGCCATGCCTTCTGCACATGCCTACCGCCTATGCCCGCACATAATTTTTGTAAGGCCCCGTTTTGATGCCTATAAAGCAGTATCACGACAGATACGCCGCATATTTTTAGAGTATACCCCTTTGGTAGAACCCCTTTCGCTGGACGAAGCTTATCTGGATGTAACAGAGCCTCTCATGGGACCCCCCTCTGCTACACTGATTGCCCGTGAAATTAAACAACGCATTTTAGAAGAAACAGGCCTGACCGCGTCTGCAGGGATCAGCTATAATAAGTTTCTGGCCAAGGTGGCCTCCGATGTACAAAAGCCAAATGGGCTTACAGTGGTAAAGCCGGAAGAGGCCCTGGGCTTTATTGCGCAGCTGCCTGTTGAGAAGTTTTATGGGATTGGCAAGGTTACGGCAGAGAAAATGCACAGCCTGGGTATCCGCACGGGTGAAGACCTCCGCCAATGGCCTGAAGAAAAGCTGGTACGTTTGTTTGGTAAGAGTGGCCGCTACTATGCCCGCCTGGTGCAGGGGCTCGACGACAGGCCCGTTAGTCCGGACCGGCAACGCAAATCAGTTGGGGCCGAAACTACATTTTCTCACAACCTGGTACGCCTGGAAGCCATGCAGCAGGAGCTGGAGGAGATTGCAGATGAAGTAGCCGGACGGCTGCAGCGCCTGAA
>JASLAE010000180.1 GCA_030147305.1 Cesiribacter sp. | reverse complement strand
ACATGCCCCCCGAGGGGTGATGACTTCCTATGGAGACGGAATCTACAAATCGACCGATGCAGGAAAAACCTGGACAAAGCTGGGTCTTGAGTTAACCCGCCATATTGCCAGCATTGTCGTACACCCAAAAAATCCGGATATCGTATACGTTGCCGCACAGGGAGCCCTCCATGGTCCTGGTGAAGAACGCGGTGTCTACAAATCTACCGATGGTGGAAAAAGCTGGAAAAAAGTATTGTATGTAGATGCCAACACGGGTAGTGCAGACCTGGTGATGGATGCGGGCAACCCGCGGGTTCTCTATACAACTATGTGGGATCACCGGCGGTTGCCCTGGCAGGTTATCAGTGGTGGCAAAGGCAGCGGACTCTATAAAACAACTGATGCCGGAGAAAGCTGGGTAAAGCTCCAGAACGGATTGCCGAAGGAATTGGGGAAGATGTCCGTATCTGTTTCCGGTGCAAACCCGGCCAAAGTATATGCCCTGATCGAGAGTGACAGCGAAAAAGAGCAGGGTGGTTTGTTTGTAAGTGCAGATGGTGGCGAGAACTGGAACCGCGTGAGCAAAGATCATCGCCTCATTCAGCGTGCCTGGTACTATACTGAAGTAATAGCCGACCCGGTGGATGAGCATACCGTTTATGTGCTTAATGTAACGGCTTTAAAATCTATAGACGGAGGCAAAAGCTGGGAAGAAATAGATGGCAGTACCCATAGCGATCATCACCAGCTATGGATTAATCCGGCAAACAACCAGAACATGATCCTCGCCAACGACGGCGGACCTGCCATTACCTTCAACGGTAGTGCCACCTGGTCAGATCAGAATAATATGCCTACGGCGCAGTTCTACCGCGTCAATGCCGATAATCTTTTTCCTTATCATCTCTATGGCGGCCAGCAGGACAACTCTTCGGTAAAAATAGCCAGCAGAAGCACCGCTGCGGGAAGCATTGGAGACAAGGAATGGTGGGCCAGCGCCGGCGGCGAAAGTGCTTTTCTGGCCTTCGATCCTCAAAACCCACGCTATGTGATGGGAGGCAGTTACCAGGGAACCTTAGAGTTGCTGGATGCGCAAACAGGGGAGGGGAAGCCCGTAATGCCATCGCCGGTGCAGTACCTGGCAGCCCAGCCAAAGCACATGCAGTACCGTTTTAACTGGAATGCCCCGGTAATTTATTCTTTGCACGAACCAAACACCTTCTACCATGGTGGCAATGTATTGTTTAAGACCCGTGATTGGGGCAGGAGCTGGCAGGTAGTTTCGCCTGACCTTACCCGCAATGACACTACAAAACAGGCAAATGGCGGTGCGCCCTATACGAACGAAGGCGCTGGGGGAGAGAATTATAATACCCTTTCTTATGTAGCGGAATCTCTGCATGAAAAAGGAGTGATCTGGACGGGCAGTGATGATGGCCTGGTGCATTTAACGCGTGACGGGGGTAAGAGCTGGAGCAACGTAACACCCAAAGGCCTGGCAGAAAGCCTCATCAACAGCATAGAGGTTTCTCCGCACGATAAAGGTACTGCTTACATTGCCACCACCCGCTACAAATTCAATGATTTTAGCCCGGCTCTCTACAAAACCACCAATTACGGGCAAAGCTGGTCTAAGATCAGCGAGGGCATTCCTGATGGTGCATTCACCCGGGTGTTACGTGAAGATGACCAGCGGAAAGACCTGCTCTATGCCGGTACAGAAACGGGTATTTATGTTTCTTTTGATGGTGGAAAGCAGTGGACTAAACTGCAGCTGAACCTGCCGCTCACGCCCATTGGCGACCTGAAAGTACACCAGGGAGATTTGCTGGCAGCTACCCAGGGCAGAAGCTTCTGGATTCTGGACGATCTTAACCCCGTCCGGCAGTACGATCCGCAGCGGAGCCGGGAGGCGTTCCATTTCTACCAGCCAGAAGATGCCTACCGGGTATCGGGCGCCAGCCCGTTGGATGGAACAGATGTGGAAAAAGTGAGGAAGGCGATCGGGGAATCTTCCGGTACTAACCCTGCAACGGGTGTGGTCCTTTATTACCAGCTGCCTCAGCAGTTTCATAAGGATAGTCTCCTGCGCCTTGAAATACTGGATGAAGCAGGCAAAGTTATCCGGGCCTATACCAATCAGGAGGATAAGGAGTTTACATCCTTCAGTGGTGGGCCATCTGCTGAAGTGCGCTTACCGGCAGAGGCCGGGCTTAACCGCTTTGTTTGGGATATGCGTTTTCCCATACTACCGGGGGTGCCAACTGTCTATATAGAAGGAAGCTATCAGGGTCATAAGGTAGCACCCGGCACCTATCAGGCTCGCCTGAAAACTGCTGGAACAGAAAAGCTTGTGCGCTTTAAAGTGCTGGCAGATCCGCGCATAGAAGCAGATGCGGCAGCATATGCCCAACAGCAGGATGTATTGCAGGCGATAGAAAATGCAATCCGTGACATTCATTTTAGTGTACTGCGCATGCGAAAAGTAAAGCAGCAGCTTAGTAGCTTAACTCTCCTGCTGGAGAAGCAGCCCGGCATGGAAAAGGTGGTAGCCGAGGGTAAGGAGACCATTACAAAGCTAACTGCCTGGGAAGAAAAGCTGGTGCAAAACAAAGCCCAGTCGTTCGACGATGTAATCAACTTTCAAAATAAGCTAAGTGCACACCTCTTTTTCCTGAAAGGGCAGCTGGATGTAAACGTTCCTTTTGTAACACAGGCCCAGCAGAAGCGCCTTGCCGAGCTGCAGCAGGAATGGTCGGGACTGCAAAAAGAAATGAATGGACTGCTGGAGCAGGATATTGCCCGCTTTAATACGATGAGCAGGGAAGCGCAGCTGCAGCAAATTATGGTGCCAGCATCCGGAAGGTAAACGTGCCTCTAAAACAAACTTTGGTTCCTTATAACCGAATCCTCAAATCAACTACAAGGCTTCCAGAGACTATTTCTACTAATCTGGAAATGATTTTTTGGCGTAAGCTGTGGCAATCGTCCCAGTTTGTTTTGCACCGGATGCTTTAAAGGAGTTGAACTAAGGGAGCGCTCCCGGTAGTAGGCTTTATATAAATAGAGCCAGCCGTATAAAAACCAGGGTTTAAACTTCAATTGTAGCATATAACTTTAGGGCTTGCTGTAAGATACTGATAGCAGAAAATTTAATTTACGCTTGCCTGTCTTGCATAGCATCATCGCCTCCTGTAGCTTAGCCCATTATGAATCTTAGCATGAAGACTTTTATACCGCTCCTGCTCTTTTTGTTTTCCTGTGCTGCCAGCACGCCAACAGCACAGAAAGAGCAGGATGAAAAGCCGGGGCTGGACACCAGGCTGGCAGGGCTTAAGCAATACAAAGGTTTTATAGACTTTTATTATGATGAAAAGCAGGACAAGGTTTTTTTACTGCTGGACACTTTGAATGCGGAGTTTCTGTATGTTGTTTCATTGTCGGCCGGTGTAGGGTCTAATGACATAGGCCTTGATCGCGGTCAGCTGGGAGGGGAGCGCATTGTAAAGTTCGATCGCAGAGGCCCAAAGGTTTTACTTATTGAACCAAACTACCGGTACCGTGCCATTAGCGATAACCATGATGAACGCAAATCTGTGGAAGAAGCTTTTGCCCAGTCGGTGCTGTGGGGATTTAAAATAGAGGCTGAAGACGGAAACAGGTTACTGGTAGACGCCACAGACTTTTTTATGCAGGATGCCCATCAGGTGAGCCTGGCTTTAAAAACAAGCAAGCAAGGCACCTACAAACTGGATAAAGAGCGTTCTGCCCTGTACCTGGCAGGTACTAAAAATTTTCCCGACAACACGGAATTTGAAGCTACGCTTACCTTTGCCGGTGAACCCGAAGGCGAGTGGATTCGGAGTGTAGCACCCTCTCCCAACAGTATTACGGTGCGGCAGCACCATTCATTTGTAAAATTGCCTGATGCTGGTTACCAGCCGCGCAGGTTCGATCCCCGGTCCGGCTACTTTTCTACCTCTTATTACGACTATGCCACGCCCATCAGCGAACCTATTGAAAAAAGATTTATTACCCGCCACCGTTTACAGAAAAAGGAGTCAAGGGCGGCAATAAGCGAGCCGGTAGAACCGATCATTTATTACCTCGACCGTGGTGCGCCTGAACCTATTCGTTCCGCTCTGATGGAGGGCGCCCGCTGGTGGAACCAGGCTTTTGAAGCAGCTGGCTATCAGAATGCCTTTCGCGTAGAGCTGTTGCCAGAAGACGCCGATCCGATGGATGTACGCTATAATGTAATTCAGTGGGTACACCGCTCTACGAGAGGCTGGTCGTACGGCGCTTCGGTAATAGACCCCAGAACAGGGGAAATTATTAAAGGACACGTTTCCCTTGGCTCTCTGCGCGTACGGCAGGATTACCTGATTGCAGAAGCCCTGCTGGCCCCTTATCAGGAGGGAAAAGCAGTAACCAAAGAAATGGAAGAAATGGCCCTTGCACGCCTGCGGCAGCTTTCGGCGCATGAAGTAGGCCATACCCTTGGCTTAGCCCACAGCTATTCTTCCAGTGCCGAGGAAGTGGCCTCGGTCATGGATTATCCGCACCCGATGGCAAGCCTGAAAGACGGAAGGATCAGCCTGGCCAATGCCTATGATAATAAGATTGGCGCCTGGGACAAAATAGCCATTCAGTGGGGTTACACCCAATATGCAGCCGAACAGGAGGAAGAAAATGAATTAAATAAAATTATTGAAGGGGCCCTTCAGCAGGGCCTCACCTTTGTATCCGACCAGGACGCAAGACCTCAGGGAGGTGCCCACCCATACGCACACCTCTGGGACAACGGAAAAGATGCCGTAGACGAACTCAACCGGGTGCTTGAAATTCGTGAAGTGGCGCTTAAAAACTTCGGGGAGCAGAACATTAAACCTGGCGCCCCACTGGCTACCCTGGAAGAAGTACTGGTACCGCTCTACTTTTTTCATCGCTATCAGACAGAGGCAGCCGTTAAGCTGGTTGGTGGGGTAGACTATCGCTATGCTTTGCGCGGCGACAGACAGATCAGTACGCAGATCGTTTCTGCAGAAGAACAGATAAAAGCCCTTGAAGCAGTGTTAAACACTGTTTCTCCCGGCGTACTGGCTTTGCGAGAAGATATTATCCGAAACATACCCCCACGGCCGATAGGGTATGACCGGCATCGTGAATTAATAAATGGTCGCAACAGCATCACTTTTGATCCGCTGGCTGCTGCCGAAAGTGCGGCTGACCAGACATTCAGTTTATTGCTGAACCCTGCCAGGGCCAACAGGTTAGTAGAGCAACATGCGCGGAATGTACAGTCGCCCGCTTTTGAGGCTGTGTTAGGCAAGGTGCTGAATGCCACGCTGCTGGCAACGGCGCAGGCAGGCTTCAATGGTACAGTACAAATGACCGTGAATGGCGTAATGCTCCAACACCTGATGCGGCTGTCGCAGCACCAGGATGCACATGGAACTGTAAAAGCCCTGGCCATACAGGAGCTGCGGCAGTTAGTGCCCGTTCTTACCGGAAAAGCAAAAACTGCCGGAGAGGAAATTTGGCGTGCCCACTACAGCTACCTTGCCAAGCAGATCGAAGATTATCAGAAAGATCCTGCAGAGTTTAAACCAGCTACTTTTTTACAGGCACCTCCCGGCCAGCCCATTGGTACTTTAGAGAGCATTCCTTTCTGCAATATGTGGTAAAGCAAAGCATTCACCGGAAGGAAGAAAAAGAGCAGACCTGGCACGTCTGCTTTTTTATTCCCTTAAAGCTATTTATCTGATTTTCAGCATAGATGTAAAATCAGAATGGAGTATATTAGCGCTAAACACTAGCTGTAAGCAAACTAGCTATTGAAAGAAGCTATACAATGGCCAGTAGGGTGATTGAAGCAGGTGTTATCTCATCTATTTTTTTAATTCAAATGAACATAAAGCCAATCAACGGGTGTCTGCTCTGGTGTTTGCTAATGCTGGGCGGCTGCGGACTTTTTTCCGATGATGATAATCCTGTTCTACCAGATGGCAGCGAGGTTTTTGTATCGGCCGAGTCCAGGAGCACTATTTCGAAGATCTTGTTACAAGGATATGCTGCAGACGCAGGGGCTGGCAATTTAGTCCCTATCATTGAATATGACGTTTCTTTTTACAGGATCATCTACAAAACCATGTACAAAGGAAGCCCCATTGAGGCTTCTGGTTTACTGGCTATACCGCTTAACACGCCCACCACGCCCGCCCTGCTGAGCGCCCAGCATGGCAGCATGACATTAAAGGCCAAAGCACCTTCTAATTTCCCGGAAACTTTTTCCAGGTTTGAAATTGGCGCCGCTGCCGGTTTTATAACCATCATTCCGGACTATATTGGTTTTGGGGAGGCAGATGAGGTATTTCATCCTTATTACGATGAGCAACATGCTGCCGCTACTGTAATTGATTTAATTAAGGCGGCCAAATACTTTCTGCAAAGAGAAAATATCGCCTTCAATGATAACTTGTTTTTGCTGGGCTACTCCGAAGGTGGATACGTGACCATGGCAACGCAGAAAGAAATAGAAACCAACCCGGCGCACAATTTAACCTTAACAGGGGTGGTGGCCGGGGCAGGTGGCTACGACTTAACCGGTATGCTAAATGGCATTGCTACCACGCCTGTTTACAACAGCCCCGCGCTGCTGGCCTATATTGTGCAGTCGTACAACACCACCTACGATTGGGAACGACCCATGAGTGACTTCTTTAACGAGCCTTATGCTTCGGAAATTCCTGATTTATTCAATGGTTCCTTAGACATAGAGGAAATAAATAGCCAGTTAACGAATAACCCGACTGACTTATTTAACCCGACTTTCTATGCCAATCTAAGAATTGAAACTGAGGAACTGGCTTTAAAGCAGGCTTTGGTTGAAAATAGCTTGCTGGATTGGGTGCCCAAAAGCCCAACCCGACTTTACCACGGTACTGCAGATGAAACTGTCTTTTTCGAAACTTCCGAAACAACCTATAACCAGTTTATAGCCGCGGGCGCAACCAACGTAGAGTTTATACCGATTCCGGGCGGAACGCACCAAAGCAGTATAGAACCCATGGTATTAGATGCTGTGGAGTGGATGAGATCGCTGAATCAGTAGCTTATTTGTAAAGTCATAAAACAAACCAGGCAAGGTATTCGGTCTGAGTTCCCCTAAACATTAAGCCAATCAAAAGTTGATTTTCAACTTACACTTTCTTCCGGTAATTCAGCAGGAGTGCTGATGCTAACCGCCTGGTGATACCGGTGGCAGCAGTCTGCCGGCCGGTTAATTTTTCAGCCAGCTTTCTGTATTCCCTTTTATCTTAGTAGTCTTCCCAAAATTAAATGGCCACTTTCAGCCAAGACTACATTAGTTCAGGCCTGTAGTATAGGTTCTAACATTAGAATTACCCATAACAAGCGCAGAATTCTGTATCAGAAGATTTGCACCAATGCATATGCTTAAGCGGGAAAGTGGTGAATATGCAACCAATAAGCTGTTATAGGGTCCAGCTCAAAAGCCAGATACAGCACCTGGTCGCATGTTACCTTATCACATTAAGATGAAGGTGAAGCTACCAGAATTGTAGTGCTGGTTCTTTAGATTGTGTACAAGTTCTCTTATATTCCGTCTTGTTATGCATGCATAGAAATGAAAGACCTTACTCTTGCAGATAAGAATTTCCCCCATCTAAAAGGTTTTGCAGCTTTTCTTTTAGAAAATCATTTGCAAGAAGTAGCAGAGATTAATATAGCCCTTGCGCGGCAGGTAGATTTGTCGCTTATAAAACTATTCACTCACCTGAGTGAGCCTGATTTTCTATCCTTCATGAAAGGAAATCTGCAACTTTTTCTGAATCAAGTGCTTGAGCAGAATGCGCTTGAGTTTTCAAAAGAAAGTTTGCATAAGTGGAAAATGGACACCTTATCCCATATTCCAAGAAGTGGTATTGCAATTGCAGATTTGGTGCAGGGTTATCATGTGCGGCAGCAAGCCCTGCTGGAATTTGTAGGTCGTTATACCAGTGATGTAAATACTGCTGTAGCTGTTGCCAGGGAGTTAAATCTCTTCTATGCCGAAGTAGAGCAGTATGCCTTCAGCCTCTATGTGGATCTTAAGCAGGAAGAACATCAGGACATCAACGAGAAGCTTCAGGAACAGTTTGTTCAGCTGATAGCTTCTCAAGATGAGCTTCGGCAGAAGAATGAAAAGCTGGAGCAGCAGGCAAAGGTTCAAATTGCCACGGAGCAAGCCCTTGAAAAAGAACGCAATTTCCTTAATGCTATCCTGGAGCATATAGATGATGGCATAGTAGCCTGCGATGAGCATGGGGTGCTGTCGTTTTTTAACAAAGCAACCCGTGAGTTTCATGGAATATCTGAAGAAGCGCTTTCTGCCGAACAATGGTCTTCCCATTACAACCTCTACCATGCCGATGCACTAACACCTTTGGCTAAAGAAGAGGTGCCTTTGTTTAGGGCCTATCATGAAGGATTTGTAGAGCGTGTAGAAATAGTAATAGCCCCTGTTAGTGGAAAAAAAAGGATGCTGCTCGTCAAAGGCCAGGCAATTCTGTCCTCTGAAGGAAAGAAACTGGGAGCAGTAGTTGTTATGCATGATGTTACTGAGCTAAAGCTGGCCCAACAGCAGCAGCAGGAGGCCTTCATAGAGCTGCATGAAAAGAATAAAGCGCTGGCAGCTGCTCTGGAAGAATTGCAAACAGCCGAAGAACAATTGAAGGAGGCTAATGATCAGCTTCAGGCCCGGGTGGAGAGACGCACACAGGAACTGGTGGCAAGCGAGCAGCAAATGAGGGCAATTACAAATGCCCTGCCCGTACTTATTACTTATGTAGATGCCGAAGAAAGGTACCGCTTTATCAATAACACCTATAAAGACTGGTTTGGGCTTGCTTTGGCCGATGTATATGGAAAGAAGCTGGAAGAGGTATATGGAGAGCAAATGGGTGAAATAATGGGTCCTGCTGCCTATGATCGGGTAAAAAGTAATGTTCAGCGTGTACTCAAGGGAGAACGCCTTCAATATGAAACTACGCTTTACACAATAGAGGGAGAAAAATATGTTCTGATTGACTATATACCCTATAAAGTTGAAGAGCAGGTGCTTGGCTATTTTGCCTTAACCACAGATTTGACCAGACGCAGGCAGGCAAAAGAAGCGCTGCTGGAGAGTGAAGAACGCTTTCGCAGCTTTGCTAATAACATTCAGAACCTGGCCTGGATGGCAGATCCGGATGGGTGGATATTTTGGTATAACCAACGCTGGTATGATTATACCGGCACCACCTTTGAAGAGATGCAGGGCTGGGGATGGGAAAAGGTGCATCATCCGGATTATATTGAAGGGATCCTGGCGTTTATGAAAGAAGCCTGGCACAAAGGGGAGACCCTGGAGTTAACCTTCCCCCTGAGAAGGGCAGATGGTGAGTACGGCTGGTTTATAACCCGGGCTTATGCGATAAAAAATGCTGAAGGCGAAATTGTGCGATGGATCGGGACGAACACGGATATAACTGAGCAGAAAAAAGCACAGGAACAACTTCAAAAGGCTAATCAGGAAATTACGGATCTTCTGGTACGGGAAAAGATAGCCTTTGATATGGCAGAAGCCAGCCGGAGCAGATTGTACAACACTTTTATGCAGGCACCTTCTTTATTATGTATTGTGCGTGGTTTTGGGCTTGTGTATGAACTGGCCAACCCCAGATACCTTGAAGCGTTCAACCTTGATTTTTCAGTAGAAGGTAAAAGGATTGATGAGGTGTTCCCAAACCCAGATCCCAGTATAATAGCAATACACCATAATGTATTAACAAACGGTGAGCCTTTCATAGGAAATGAACTTCCGGTTTTCTCGGATTGGAAACGCAATAACGAGCCATATACCAGGTACTTTAATGTGCGATATGAGCCCTTGCGGGAAGCAGATGGTTCCATAAGTGGCATAATTGCTTTTGGGTATGAAGTATCAGAGCATGTAAAGACAAGGCAGGCCCTGGAGCAAAATGCAAGCCTTATGCAGGAGATGAACCTGGAGCTTAGTCAAAAGAATACTGAGCTCGAAAAGATCAATAACGACCTGGATAATTTCATCTATACCGCCTCCCACGACTTACGAAGTCCTATCGTTAACCTGGAGGGCCTGGTTTTAGCCTTAAAACATCAACTTAAAAGCGCTAATGGTAAAAACCCGGATGTATTACTGGGCATGATGGATACTTCTATCGCCAAACTGCAAAGAACCATCCTGGACCTTACAGAAATTACAAAGGCACAGAAAGGATTAACAGAAGCTAAGGAGGAAGTGTCTGTAACCGAAATCCTGGACGATGTTAAGCAGGACCTGCAGCAGAGTATCGAGCAGGCAAATGCCCGGATCCAAGAAGACTTGCAGGCACATAATATCCACTTCGCCAGAAGAAACCTAAGAAGCATTCTGCACAACCTACTATCCAACGCCATTAAATACAGAGCTGAGGAGAGACCCCTGCAGATAGAAGTAAAGACTAACCGGGAAGATGGGTTTTTTGTGCTGTCTGTTCAGGATAATGGCCTGGGCATTAATGAACAGCAAATACCCAAGATGTTCACGATGTTTAAGCGCCTCCATACGCACGTAGAAGGAACCGGCATTGGCCTTTATATAGTTAAGCGGATTGTAGAGAATAACAGAGGTAAGATAGAAGTAAGTAGCAAACCCGGAGTAGGTACTACATTCAAGGTCTACATATCAAGTGATAAATAAAGGTAATTAGTAATAAGCCTTTAGCCTGTAAAGAAGAAGCGTTTACCCTCGGCAAATTATTACCTTTTAGGAGCTGCTGGCAGCTTATAGCAGATGAAAAGCATATCAGCTTCCGGCACTGATCCTGTCACCTGTGCAATATCAAAGCCAAAAGAACTTCATTTAATATTCCCTAATGGCTAAACCAGCTTTGACTTAGGATGTGCGCTAACTGTCTTACTATTCTTTTGGCGAATGAGGCTTTCGCCTCTGCTATGCCTAGGAAAGGGGTCAGATGCCCAGGATTTTTCTTAACTGGATCAAGGCTGAGCGGTGGCGGGTTTTAACCGTACCCAAAGGAATGCCATATTCCTTTGCTATCTGTGCGTGGGTATAGCCTTCCAGGTACAATAACCTGATGATGAATTGATTTTCCTGCTGCAGTTGGTTTAAAAACTTGTCTAGGCCAATGGCATCAGTGTGCTGCAGATCGTGGTGGCGGTGGTTTATCGTGTCTAGGTTATCAGCGATTGCATCGGTTTTCAGCTCACGCTGGAGTTCTTTACTGCGCATCTTATCTATCGAGAGATTACGGGCAATACGAAACATCCAGGTAAAGAGTCGGCCTTTGCCTGCATTGTACTGATCCATGGAATTCCAGATCTTCAAAAAAACATCCTGTAATACTTCCTCAGCGATGCTTTCCTGTTTTACAATCCTTAGCACCATGCTGTACAAAGCTGCTGAATAGTGATCATACAAATAGCACAAAGCATTCCTTTGCTGCCCTTTTAGCTGAGCAACCAGGTGTGTTTCATTAGCATGAAACTCCCCAATTTGGGAAATTAATGGCTTGTTGTAGGGTTTCAAAAGATGAAATAAAGGGACATATAGTAGTCTAAAAAAATAGAAATCATGGCTGAGGCTTAACCTCTACACTTGCTCTGTTGTAGTATGCAATAGCTGGCTTTACTATTGTTTGGCATACCTTAACAGATAATGGTTACCATCATTTCTGTCACAAATACTTTTTCCCCTTATAATAGGTTAACGGTAAAG
>JASLAE010000179.1 GCA_030147305.1 Cesiribacter sp. | reverse complement strand
AAATGTGATTGACCTGCTCAAAGAGCTTTCCCTCAAAGGAAAGCTGATCTTTGTGGTGATTCACCAACCCTCCTCCGACATCTACAAGATGTTTGACAAGATGTACATCATGGATACGGGTGGTTTCCCCGTATTTTATGGTAACCCCGTAGCAGCCGTTTCTTATTTCAAGAAAGCCACCAACCAGGTAGATGGCGACAGGGGGCAGTGTCCTACCTGCAGTAATGTAAACCCAGAACAGGTTTTCAATATTATTGAAGCACGCGTAGTGGATGAGTATGGCCAGCTTACCAACAAACGCAAGGTAACGCCTGCCCAATGGCACGAGCAGTTTCAGACAAAATTTAAGCTTGAGAAGGTTAGCGAGGTGCAGGAAGCCCCTCCCCGGAACCTAAACATACCTTCCCGCCTTATGCAGGCAGCAATCTTTACCATGCGCGACACGCTGGCAAAGGTCAATAATAAACAATATCTGCTGATCAATTTGCTGGAAGCTCCGCTGCTGGCACTGATCTTATCTTTCATTATCCGTTACCACACGGGGGGTTCCTATATTTTCCGATTCAACGAGAACATCCCGGCTTTTCTGATGATGGCCATTGTAGTTTCCCTCTTTATGGGACTTACCGTAAGTGCCGAAGAAATTATCCGGGACCGCAAAATCCTGAAAAGGGAGAGCTTCCTGAACCTGAGCTGGAACAGCTACCTGATGAGCAAGCTGGCCATTCTCTTTACCCTTTCTGCCATCCAAAGCTTTGCCTTTGTTTTAATCGGCAACCTGATCCTCGGTATTGAGGGTATGCTGCTCCCCTTCTGGTTTGTGCTGTTCTCTGTTAGCTGTTTTGCCAACGTTTTGGGGCTCAACATCAGTTCTGCATTTAACTCTGCGGTAACAGTATATATTTTAATTCCACTGTTGCTCATACCACAGATGATCCTGAGCGGCCTGCTCTTCCCTTTCGATAAGCTGAACAATACCATCAGCAACCGTGGTAAAGTGCCTGTTGTGGCCGATATGATGGCCTCTCGCTGGGCCTATGAGGCACTGGCTACATACCAGTATAAAAACAATCCTTATGCTTTCTTCAGCTTCCCAGTAGAAGCCGATGCCCGCAATGCTGATTTTAAATCGAACTATTGGGTCGATAAGCTGAAGGAATCACTACAATTTGTTGCAGACAACAGGCTGAGTAAGGTAGACAGTATACAGACGCAGGTAGCCAGCAAATTTTCTCTGGTGCGTACCGAGCTTAAGAAAGATAACAACCAGGGGCTGGCAGCGCTAAAAGTGGATGAACTGCAGGCTGCCACTATTACGGATGAAGAGCTAACTGCCTTAGACCAATACATTGATGGTTTGCGCAACTATTATAGAGAACAATACCAGCTGGCCGAAACAAAATTGGAGCATCTGGTTGCCCTTCGGCAGCAGCATGAGCCCGGTTTTGACATCAACTTGTATAAAGACCGTTACTTTAACGAGTCCATGACAGATTTGCTTCGTAATCTAGGTACCGAAGATCGTATTCTGGAACAGCAGGGTGAATTGGTGCAGCTGATTGATCCCATCTATCAGCAACCAACAAACCCAAAACACGCCCTGGACTATCGTGCCCATTTCTTTGCCCCGCAAAAGCACTTTATGGGACAATATTACGATACCTATTACTTCAACATATTGGTGATCTGGCTAATGAGCATGGGCCTTTATATGGCCCTGTACAGCGAAGCCCTGCGTAAAGTGTTAAAGATCTTCAGCCGCTAGCAGCATTTTCAGGAAATTGTACATAATAAGGTACATCCTAACTGAGAAAAGAAACCGAAAGTATAAATTTGTTACAATTTGTAATATCCCATCATGAAAAAATTATCGCTGTTTTCTCTGATGTTACTGGCCTTGTGGTCCTGCGATTCAGCAAAAACCCCAAGTGCAGAAACTTATCAGGCAGCACTGGATAGCACCCGGCTGGCGCAGCCTCAGATATCTAAGGAGGTAGTAGCAGACATTCTGCAGCAGATCCCCTCGCCGCTGGAGATTTCCATGCTTCTGAAAGAATCTGGTACACGCTATAACCAGGCAATGCTAAACAACCCAAAGGCTGTTAGCAAGTACAATACCAGCTATCAGAAAGCCATAAACCTGGGTGTGTACGGCACTGACCTTGGCTATACCAACATTTACGAGCAAAACCAGGATGCCATCTTCTATCTGAACACCATCAAGCAACTAGCCGACGAGCTAAGCATTGGTCAATTCTTTGATTTTGGCACCATTAAGCGACTTGCTACCAACAGCAGCAACCTGGATTCTCTACTGTACCTCACAACCAAAAATTTCAACAATATCAACTCCTACCTGCAGGACCAAAACCGCTCAAACCTGAGCATCCTGATCCTGACTGGCGGCTGGCTGGAAGCCCTTCATATCACCAACCAGGTGGCGCTGGCCAATCCAGACAATAAAGTGTTGATTGAGCGCATCGGGGAGCAGAAGGTGATCATGGATAACGTAATGCTGCTGTTGAGCTTCTACAGCGAAAGCAATCCAACAATGGCACAGTATATGCAGATGTTCCAACCACTGGCAGGGGCCTTTGAGAAGATAGAGATTGTGCGCACCTATGCCGAGCCTACATTTGTAGAAGTAAATGGCATGCTGGTGGTGCAGGATAACAGTACCAGTGAAGTAAAAATATCAGCCGAAAACCTCAAAGAGATTTCAGCTACTACTCAAGCAATTCGTAACAAAATCATTAACTAGATGTATATGAAAAGGATTTTCGCAACGTTTGGCTTTTTGGCAATCTTTATGCTGGCAGCCAATATTGCCTCAGCTCAATGCAGCGCCTCGGACATGGCCGATAACTGCATTACCCAGATGAGTGAAGGCTTTAACTTTGTGAAAAGCTTTCCGATTGATGGTGATAAAGGAGCCAAAAGCAAGATAGAATACTCTTATGTTTTTGCTAAAGGCACCGAATATGCTATCAACATCTGCACAGGTGGAGAAAGCCCCGATGGAATAATTGTAAGTTTATACGATTCCAATCGCCGGCAGGTAACCACCAATCAGGCAAATGGCAAGCTTTTTAAAGGCGTAGTTTATAACTGTAACTCTACCGGCATCTACTACATTACTTTTACCTTTAAGGATTCGCAGGAGTTTTGCGGGGGTAGTGTACTGGGTTTCAGAAGATAAAGAAATTAATTCTTCAAAAAGGCAGGACAATAAATCCTGCCTTTTTTGCTTTATACCCCCATGCAACACGCCCTTGAATTTTCTTATAAAGCTCGTTACTTCACTCTTGGGTCGCCGGGAAATACCACCTGGCTGGTCGCCCATGGATATGGACAGCTGGCCAGTTATTTTATCAGGCATTTTCAGCCCCTGGCGGACCTGGGACATTACGTGATAGCTCCCGAGGGCCTTTCCCGTTTTTATCTGGCCGAACATACAGGCCGTGTGGGCGCCAGCTGGATGACCCGGGAAGATCGTTTAAACGATATTGACAATTACCTGAATTACCTGGATGCCCTGGCAGTTAAAACCAGGCTGGCAGAGGCTACTAGCATTAACCTGCTGGGGTTTTCTCAGGGTGTTGCTACAATTACCCGCTGGGCAATGCATACACAATTAACATACCAGAAGCTGGTGTTGTGGGCAGGCGTTTTTCCGCCCGATGTACCCCTTGCACTCAGTAGCAGCCGTCTGGCCAATGTAGACCTATACCAGGTTTATGGGACCGATGATCCGTTCCTCAACAGGGAAAAGGTAGACGAACAGAAAACATACCTGCAGACCCTGAAGGCAAGGCAGTTCCGAACCCTGGAATTTCAGGGGGCCCATAGTGTGCATGCACCTACCCTGCTTAAGATTGCATCGATATAACAGTAAGTGCGTTAGCTTACATCCAGCTAACCGCACATAAAAAAAACAGCATTGGTACCCTAATTTATGCGCATTAGCATGTAAACTTTAATATCTTCCCACAGCATAAAGCAGCTTTAAATCACAAAAAAAGGTACGTGCTATTGAGCTTAGCCTCCGGCTTGTTTACTTTAGCAGGTGTATTTGAGCCAATGCGGATCTTTATATATTTTATCTTTTCATTGCTATTGATCTCCTCTGCTGCAGCACAACCCGCTGTATTTTGGGTAGAGGGAACCGTGCATGGCTATGTACTGGAACCAGGCCGGGGGCTCCTAAAAAAGAATAAGCAGGCTGTTTTTGAGGGTACCCTGGAGAATGCCCAGATAACCGTTTATGCAAACGGGAATTACATTGATGAAGTCTACACCAACGATAAAGGCAATTACGCCCTTCAGCTGGAGTTCAACAAACTGTATACCATCGTTGTCACTAAAGAAGGATATAACGCCAACACCCTGTTGCTGGATACGCGAGCCTTTCCTAAGGCTGTGCAGCAGGGGGGCTATCGATTCCTGGGGGCAGAGTTTGTGCTGAACAGCTACAAAGGGGGTGTCAACAAAAAATACGACAGGGTACTGGGCCGCTTACATTTAAATCCATCACGGGCAGTCTTCAATCTGGCCCAAAGTGCCCCACCACCGCAGACAGGCACAGCAGATGCTCCGCTTGAGTTGTTACATCGTGCTATTGTAAAAAACACTGACCGCATTAGTAGTTATTTGCTCGAAGGACCGGAAACTCCGTTAAACAGACATGCTACTTTTCGCCCTTCATCGGCACAAACAGATCCAGCTACAACCAAACCACAGCAAGAGTCAACTAAAAAATCTGCCAAAGGACTGACTATTTCCAGGGGGGTAGATCTGGGCCCAAAGTTAAAGAAGTTTGCTGCAGATACCATTGAAATTAATAGCAAAGAGGAAGCACTGCGCAAGGCCCGTGAACTGCTGGCCCTCGATAAGCTGCTGCAACAGACCAAGTTCGACAGCCTGGAAATTATGAAACGGGAGGCCCAGATACAGGCAGCAGAGCTGGAAATTCAGGATGCCCGCTTACTCATCAATACACAACAGGGCAGACTGGTAGCTCAAAGGAATTCTATGTTCCTGTTAATACTCCTGCTCATGATGTTGACAGGTTCTATTTACCTTGGTTATAACTATCACCAGAACAAACAGCAGAACAGCCTGCTGCTGGAGCAGAAGAATAAGCAGATCACCGATAGTATCAGTTATGCTCAGCGCATTCAACAGTCTATGCTGGTGAGTGAAAGAACCTTGAAAACATATCTCCCT
>JASLAE010000148.1 GCA_030147305.1 Cesiribacter sp. | reverse complement strand
CTGTGGGACTGGGGTTATGCAGAAAAACTTAACGAACAGCCTTTTGACTTTGCAGCCCTCATCCTTACCAGAATCATCTCTAAGCCTGCACCCGGACTCATAACCATTGACCTGGGTCACAAAGCCGTTGCTTCAGAAAATCCTATCGACAAACGCATACAATTCCTGAACCTGAAAGATTATCAGTTGCTGAGCCAGAGTGAAGAACATGGGGTGGTGCGCGTAGCTGACTGGCATTTATTGCAGGTAGGGGATGTGCTGTACGGGTTGCCCTATCATATATGCCCAACTGTTAATCTCTACGACCAGGCCAATGTTGTAGAAAGGGGAGCTGTTATTGAAAACTGGGAAGTATTAGGTAGCCGCAGGACCATTAATATCTAACATTTCAGTGGGTTTACAGCCCTTCTATGGTGAATAGGCTTTTGAGGAGCATCCCTGCAGCTATGCTTTGGTTAAAGCTTTTCCTCCTTAACCAGCTCGCCATTTAGGTATTCTGCACGCTTAATGGGTTTGCCTTCTGCATTGAAAAAGGTCCACTTCCCTATTTTAAGGGTATCCTTAAGCTGGCCTTCGGTAAGTAGCTGCCCTGTTTCTGTCCATTCTTTATAGCTGCCAAAGCGTTTGCCGCTCTTATAAGTGTAAAGGGCTTTCTGTTGCCCGCTCGGGTAATATTCTATTTCCTCACCCATGGGAAGGCCATTTTGGTAGCTGAGGTTACTTTTTAACTTTCCATTGGGGTAGTAAGTCGCTACGTTACCGTGTAGTTTACCTCCAGCGTAGGTTTCTTCTTTTTCCAGATTTCCCTGCGCATCAAAATATTTCCAGGTGCCCTCGGGTAATTCAGCAAGGTAGCCTTTGGTAGATTTTTGCTTACCGCTGGGCCAGTAAGCTTCTTCCTGGCTCCGGCCATCTTTTCCTACAACGAGTTTGCTCTCCAGCACACTATCCGGGTAATAGGTATAATTGGTGCCGGTCTTTTTTCCTTTTTCATACTGAAAAATGTGCCGGATCTGCCCATCTTCATACCATCCCTTGTTCTTTCCATGCAACTGGCCATCCAGATACTGTCCCGCTACGAGCAGCACACCCTCCGGACTATACTGTTTGAAGTTGCCGATGCGCTTCCCGGACTCAGTAGTGCTTTCGGTATCCAGCTTTCCATTGGGATGGTAGGTGCGAAAATATCCACTCTGCTGCCCGTTGAGATAAAGTGCCTCTGAACGAAGCTTGCCGTCGGGATAGTAATTTTTTGATACTCCATTGGGTTGTCCTTTCTTGTATTGGATTTCCTGCTTAGGTGTACCATCCTCATAAAATTCCTGCACCAGGCCATCCGGAGCACCCCATTTGAATTGTGACTTGCTATGCGTCTTGCCGCTTGGAAAATATTGTACCAGCTCGCCATGCAGGGTGTCGTTTTTGTACCAGGCGCGTTGAATGATGGCACCTTTAGGGTCGTAAACCACCACTTCACCACTACGCACTCCCTGCTGAAAAGGAATGGTTCGCTGCAGCTTTCCATCGGGATAAAACTGCTCGAATACTCCTACTTTTTTTCCTTCCTCGAAAGAACCCTTTGTGGCCAGTTTACCATTGGGATGGTAGGCCTGATAGGCACCATGAATGCGGCTGCTGTCGCCCTCCTGAATAAAATAAACGGCTTTTACAACAGTGTTTGCTGAATCATGATAGGTGGTGATACGTTCCTGGGCACCGGAGATTAGTGGAAAGCCTGCTAAGAAGCCAAGCAGCAAAAACAATAGAACTTTCATGCAGCAAAAAACCTGATTAGACCTTAATAACGTCACAAACTACAAAATTGTGCCCTGCCTGCCACAGGAGACATTGTTATTTATATGTTGCCACATTCAGAAATGGTAATGTTTCCGGTAACCGCACCAGAGGGTCATTGTAGGTTTACGCGCTGAATTCCCTCTCTGGCATAAGTGCAGAGGTAGAGGTTGTTTTTAGGATCGTAGATGATCACATCATACATAAGCGGAATTGTTCCCACGCCATCTACTGTTACCAGGCCCTTTTTTCCCTGCTTACTCACCAGCAAATAGCCATTCTGCAGGTCTTGCACGGCACTATATTTAGGAGTAATAATACGCGTACCCTTGCTGTCAGCCAGCCCTATCAGTGACCCCTGCTGCAGCAGGAAACGTCCGTTGCTCAGGCGGCTAATTTTATCATAGGCCAGAGGCAACAGCAGCTGGCCCTTTTTATCTATCAGGCCCTGATGCTGGTTCAGCTGAACAATGGCAGTTCCATCTTTGTAAGGTTGCACTGCTTCATAAAGCGGTTGCACGCGCAGGCGTTCTATTTTATCAACAAACCCCCATTTGCCCCTGATGCCAACTGCGGCCATGCCATCAGAAAAAAAGCTGACAGTATCGTAGCGGTTCGCAATGCGCAGTTTGCCATTGGTGTCAACAAAGCCTTGTTGCCGGCCTATCTGAGCGCCGATGAACCCTTCCTGCAGGTTGTACAGGCGCTCCCAGGTCTGCGGGCCAGCAGCTATAAATGTACTGCCATCAGCACTTAAGATGCCGCGTTGTCTATCTTTGCTTGCAATAAACACAAGCCCTTCCTGAAGATCTGTAATGTAGTCGTAAAGCGGAAAAGAGAGCCTTTTTCCGTTGAGATCTATAAGCCCCCAAAGGCGGTCGGGAGCAATTTCGGCAATGCCACCAACAATTGGCTTGAGTGCATTGGCTGTTTCAAATAAGATATTTCCCTGCTCGTTTAACAGCTGGTATCCTGTTTTCATACGAGCCAAAAAACGGGTGGGGGACAGGATGGTGATGTTTTCAGCTATTGGCCGTATCTGCCACAGGCCTTCCTTGTTAATTACACCTTCCTGGCCGTTATAGCGAACCCGAGCCAAATTACCCTCAAAAGCAAAAGTGGTGTCGTAGCGGCACAGAAGTACTTCTGCGCCGTTTGCATCAATATAGCCCCAGCTGTTGTTTCTTTTAGCTGGCATAGGGCCTTCCACAACGGGTACGATCCGTTGATAAGTCTGCTGGCTTTTTTTATTCCCTTTGAGATCAAATAGGTGCCATTGCCAGTTTCTTCCAAGCCGAACGCCTGCCACAGCTACTCCCTGGACTATACCCAGCGAATCCCAGTCTGCGGGCAATATGTCTTTTCCTGCACGATCGATGAGTCCAAACCGGCCTTTAACTGTTATCTTAGCAATGCCATTACTAAAATTAGCAATATTCATGGCTTGATAATGCACTAAAATACTGCCTGTGGCATCAGTAAGTGCCGTCATGGTTGTGGGCCGTCCTACAGAATCGTAAAAGCGTGTAGTTACTGCCCACCGATCTTCGCCAAGCGGTTTAATACTGTCGTAAAGCAGGGTATTAAGCAGCTTGTTATTACCATCTGTAATTGCCCATTTTCTTACCGGTATTACATCAACCGTTTTATCATTTTGGATGAT
>JASLAE010000511.1 GCA_030147305.1 Cesiribacter sp. | reverse complement strand
GCATTTTGCAGAGCTGAGCTTTACCAGCATAGGCCAGCGTATCTTTGATGTCTCTATAGAAGGCACTAAGGTGCTGGATAACTTCGACATCATCAGAAAAACAGGCAGCAGGTACTATGCTACCACTGAAACCTTCAATGTATCAGTTTCTGATGGTACCCTGAACCTGCTCTTTAGCTCCCTCTCAGCTGATGGTGGCCTCAACAGACCCCTTATCTCCGCTATTCAGGTGCTGCCTACTACGACTGCTACTGCCAGCAGGGTTGCCATGGCAGTTTCTGAGCCAGATAATTTTGCGGCAGATGCATTACAAGTAAATGCATATCCAAACCCCTTCCGCAACATCATCAACTTAGAGATAGAAGGTTCAGAAGCATCGGAATATACAATCAGCGTGTATGATATGCTTGGCAAAGCCTTGAGCCAAAGCATCTTCAGACAGGAATCTCCGGATCAAAGGATATTTTCTATTGATGTTTCTGATTTACCTATTGCCCGTGGCGGAGTGTATCTGATAACAGTAGTAAATACCCGCACTGCGGAAAGAAGAATGATTAAAATGATGAAGGAGTAGAAACACAAGGTGCCTGCAGTAGCAACTTCCGCTACAAACTCCATCACAATAGTTGTTTATTATCAAAACAGAAAAGCAGGTCCTGCTTAGGCTGGACGTGCTTTTCTTCTTTTCCCTTACCAAAACAATTTGGCTATTTTTAAACGCTATGTATAGTCATAACAGCGGAAGTATGGATATGTCTGCGGACGTACTCCAACAACTAGCCTCCAAAACCAAGAGTCTTTTTTTTGTCTTTGATCCCGACCAGAAAGTCTTTTTGTATTTAAGTGATTTCTTTTCGGTTTACTTTGGAATCAATTCAGCCAAAGTTATCCGGGAACCAAGACTTCTATTTTCTCTGATATTCCCGGAAGACCAGGAGTATGTGATGAAAAAGCTAGGCAGCCTAGAAAAAAACGCCTGTATTGAAATAGATATCCGGCTCTTAGTCAAGGGTAACTCCTTAAAATGGCTGCATTGCAGAGCCTGCAAGCTTGGAGATGAACAGCAGTATACGGGGTGCATTATTGGCTATGCTGAAGACATCACCGTTAGGAAAAAATATGAACTAAACCTATACAACACCCATGCACAAAAAGATGTGGCCCTGCAGATCTTAGGCCACGACTTACGTTCGCCCATCAGCACTATATACGCTGCTACGGCGCTTTTACAAAAACAGGTGAAGGAAGAAGACATGCAGCAGATCATGCCCTTTTTCCAGATCATCAACAGCACCTGTCGCAATGCGCTTAACCTTATTGGAGAAATTCTGAACAGTGTATATTGGGATACACAAAAAAATGTACAGAAAAAGGAACGGATCGACCTGGTAGAGATGGTTGGCAATCAGATCAAGGCATACAACCTCCTGCACCATGACGAGAAATCATTTCTGCTGCACCACGCAGAGGATTCGGTTCATGTTAGTTCAGATCCTATAAGGCTGCAACTTATCCTGGAAAACCTTCTGAGCAATGCTTACAAATTCACCAAAGCATATGGAAAAATTGAGATCCACATTTCACAGGATACCGATAAGGTACTCATTACCGTTTCTGATGATGGCATTGGTATACCGGAAAAGCTACAACCAATGATCTTTCAAAAGTTTACCAAAGCCAGGCGAGATGGTATGCAGGGGGAAAAGTCTACCGGACTGGGCCTGCACATAGTTAAAAACCTGGTAAAGCAGCTCTCCGGCAAAATCTGGTTTAGTAGCATGGAAGGAAAAGGAACTACCTTTTTTGTTGAGCTCCCTAAAGGGAGTGATGAATAGCGAACTACATCAAAATCACTTCAGTAAAGTAATGAGAATTCCAGGCTTACATCCTTCCCATTTTTGTAAGCTTTGCATCAATGTTATGATCCTCAACAAGTTCAGCTGCATATTTGTAGCTGCCACGGGGCGCAAATAAAGTAAGGCGGCCACCCTTCATTTTAGCAATAAGCTCCAAAGCTTTCCACTTACTTACCAGTGTACTCTGATCATCATCAGCACCATTCTTCACGACCAGCTCAAAATAATACTTTTGATCACCGCGTTTGGCTGTAAAATCTGGTGTTAAGGTTACTTCCTGGTTTACCATTCTTAATGAAGCTGGCGTTTCATATCCTTCAAAATCAGCTTTAATATCTTCAAATCCGGATTTCTTTACTTGCTTGATTACTTGTTTTGCTAATGTATTGTATTCTTCTGTCTGCTTTTGTGTGAATAACATATGAATTAATTAATAATAAAAAATATTTGCTGTATGACGGAGTGTTTCTACTATAAATATTGAAAACGGTAATTCAGTTATGTATGAACTTTATAAACTTCCGGGGTTGACATATTAAATATCTTCAGTAGCTTAGCCTATCAATATTAAAGAATAATTCTTCAAAATTCTGTCTATTCCAGAAAGAAAGCGCTATTACCTTTTGCTTAAAATTAGATAACTTCTGAAACAACCATTGGGCGACACACTCACAACATTATATTATACGAAATTTTTTCCTTAAAAGCTAACATTTTCCATGTTTTCCCTCTTAAGGCTTCCTATTTTCCAAGATAAACATGCGCAATTTTGCTTTAAAAAGAACCTAGTAGTGATGTAATCTGTAATTTATTGATCAAAAAAAGGCATTGGCTATAGAGAAATAGCCAATGCCTTTTTTTGTTGAAGATTAGTACTTATGGCTTAGCTGCCGAGGGGCTATCTTTGGTGCCCGTAGGAGCAGTAGCGGAAACAAACTCTACCCCTGAGACCACAAACAGCGGCTGCTCCTGTTCAGCTTTCTTGTTCCTGAACACTAGGTATAAGTCCTGTTGTCCTGAAGTAGGCTTAAGCTGTACAGATATCTTAGTGCCGTTTTTGCTGCTCGCTAGCTTTTCAGGGCTTAATGCTTCACTCTGTCCGATTAACTCACCCTCCGGTGATCCTACACGCACTTCTACCGTACCGCCGGCCAGAGCTAGTTCATTATCAGGCACGGCAGTCGTAATAATAATCTGACCTATATCTGTTAGGTCAATTGCCCGAAATGATATAGAAGCATCGGTGCTCTTTGCGACTACGCCTTCTTCAGCTGTTCCTTCCAGTTTAATCTTTTCAGCCTCTGCGCCTAATGCTGCTGTTACAGCTTCTAAAAAAGGATGCCGCAGCACTGCTATTTGTTCTGTCTGGGCAGCAGGTACTCCGCCAGCAGCACCTTTATCGGTATAGGCAGCACGGGCAATAAATACCCCCTGCTTACCTGCATCTGCAGGCACCTTAGCCATAAAGTTTCCTTCGAGCGGTAAAGAAGAATTATTTTTTTCTGCGGCTAAATTCAGAATGTAGCCAACAATCTCCCGGGCATCCGCTACCGGCAGCTGTGGGTGTGCCGACATTACAGCCTCGCCCCATACACCTCCGCCCCCTTTAATGATCTTATCAGACAAATAGTCTACTGCCTTGGGGTCGGCTTTGTATTTTTGGGCTACCTGCTGATAAGAGGGGCCAAGTGATTTTTTATTCAGGGCATGGCAGGCTTTACAGTCGCTGTCTTCCATTAGCTTTTTCCCTTTTGCAAAGGCAATAGAGGCATCTGCCTCACGGTGCCCCTGTGCAATGGCTACCTGATCATAGCCTTCTTTAAGATAATCAATCGTGAAGGCCACTTCCTCAGCAGCAATATTTCCATTTGCAAGGCTGCCATCCTCTTTATCGTTTACCGCTACTTTATAGCCAAATGCCTGATTAGGGAAATAAAAAGTTTTGTTCCCGTTAACAGCTATCGATATCTGTGGTGGTTCATTGCCAGCCACTACCTGCATGCTGGAGGAAGTGCTGGCACCCTGGGTATCTGTTACTTTTAGATTAATTGTATATAGCCCGGGTTTCTCCAGGGTAAAAGCCGGATTAGGTTCCTGAGAGGCCTTCTGTTCCCGGGATCCAGCCAAGGCTGCCGTCCACTCGTACTTCAGATCGTCCCGGTCTGGATCACTGGTGCCAGCTGAAGAGAATTTAACCTGCAGCGGTACGTCACCAGCTGTTTTGTCTGCAGCCAGCTGTATAACAGGCTTACGGTTACCTGCATTATACTCAATGCGAACCAGCCGGGCATTTTCATTTTGCTGAAACCAGCCCTCTCCATACTCAAGCATATACAGATCACCTTCCGCTCCAAACTCCATATCCATCGGATTACTGAAACCTGCTGTGGGTATAAAAGGCTCCATTTCCACAAAGTCTCCTGCTTCGTTCATGCTTACAGCCATAATCCAGCCACGCATCCATTCATAAATAAACCATTTACCATCGTAATAATCCGGATAAGGCCGCGCCGCCTCTTTAAAAAATTCTTTGTGATACACCGGACCAGCCATGGCAGTTCTGCCGCCGTTGCCAACCAGCGGAAATTCTTCCGATTCTGCATAGGGATACCAGATATAGGCGGGCTGGGCAGGGGGCAATATCTCCTGACCTGTATTGTTGGGCGAGTTGTTGATTGGCCTGGTGCTATCAAATTGCTTACCCACAGTGTTAGCCGCAAAATCTACATCACCATAGGCTTTGTTATTCCCAATGAAATGGGGCCATCCAAAATTACCAGCTTTTCGGGCCTGATTAAACTCATCATGGCCTTTTGGACCTACAGCTACCGAATCCCGTCTGGCATCGGGACCTACATCACCCCAGTAAACAAACCCAGTTTTTTTATCTACCGAAATGCGATAAGGGTTTCGGTGGCCCATAGTATAAATCTCGGGACGGGTCTTCTCGGTGCCTTTGGCAAATAAATTACCCTCAGGAATGGTGTAGCTGCCATCGGCCTCCGGGTGAATCCTGATGATCTTTCCCCTCAGGTCGTTGGTGTTGGCAGAACTTTTCTGTGCATCCCAATAGCTGCGGCCCGCACGCTCATCAACAGGCGCATAGCTGGTTGCAAAAGGATTAGTATTGTCACCGGTAGACAGGTAAAGGTTACCCTTGGCATCAAAGGTGATAGAACCACCTGTGTGGCAGCATTCATCCCGCTGTACAGCTACTTCCAATAAAACTTTTTGGCTGGCCATAACCAGTTCATCTCCCTTCAGTTCAAAGCGGGCCAGTATGTTTTTGGGATCGTCGCCAGCGGGCGAATAGTAAAG